>SEDG01000183.1 GCA_004295885.1 Pedobacter sp.
TTTTCATTTAAATAGCCAATTGTTCTTTGAGCCAAATCTTTAAATGGAAGAATTCTTTTGTTTTGCTGAATGGCCATCAAACCACCAGTATACTTTCCAATATTGAATAGTGGGAATTTTCTAATGATTTTTAAATCCTGATAAGTAACCTTACGTTTGATCAATACATAACGAGCGCTATCTTGTCTGGCCTTGCGTAAAAACCTAGAATATTCCTTCGCACTTTTATCTCCAAAAAATTGGGATAATTTCATTGCCAAAGAATCTACCTTTGTATCAAAAACTTCTTTCTTCTGAATTCCCCCCGCCAACATATCCATTCTCAGCTCATATTCAGGAACAGAGGTTGCCAGCAGACTGCCATCAACCGAATAAATGTTTCCTCTAGCCGCTTCAATGTCAAACTCCTTGGTAGAAAGGCTATCAGCCATTGCTTTCCATTTGTGACCTTGAATAAACTGAACATCGCCTAAGCGTAACAAAACAGCAAAGGCGAACAGCACAATTAACCCGAAGGCTAAGTACACACGCAGTAATATATTTGCTCTAATGTTCATTGTTACTTACAATTATTTTTTTTGGTGGTTCTAATAACGCTTTTAAACCTAAAGTATCAACCTTTGCTTCCACTTCAGTTTGTTTGCTTTTGAACATCAAATCGGCTTTCAACGATTTGTATTCCCAGCTTAATTCTTTTACTTCTTTATTTAATCTATCTATATCTCGTATGTTTTTAACCGCCATATGGCTATTTGCGATGTAAATCATCCCCAACACACATAAGAAAATCAAATAAGGCAACACTCCTGTCGCCGATTCCTTACTCACTACACCTTCGGTAAATAACTTCCTAAAAAAAGCGGTTGCAGCTCCGTCTTCTTTAGGCATATTTGGTTCTTCGGGCGTTTCTAATTCCCTTTGAGCCTGCAATTCCTCTTCCTGCTCCTCTAATCTTTTCCTGAATTGGTTATTCATATTTTCTCTCCAACTCTTAATTTTGCACTTCTTGCACGACTATTTCTGGCCAATTCTTCTTCATCAGCAATAACCGCTTTTCTTGTTATAGATTTAAAAGGTTTTTGCTCATTCCCAAAAAAGTCTTTCTCTACTTCACCTCTAAACTTTCCTTTGGCGATAAAATTTTTAACCGGTCTATCTTCTAATGAATGATAAGACATCACCACCAAACGACCACCTGGTTTTAGAACCGCAGCAGTTTGTTCTAAAAAGCTTTCTAAAACCTCTATTTCTGCATTTACTTCTATCCGCAAAGCTTGAAAAACCTGCGCCATGTATTTATTCTCTTTTCCTTTCGGGATATGAGCCGCAATCATGGCTTTAAAATCAGCCAGCGTTGCAATAGGTTTATTGATGCGAGAAGCCACGATAGTCGCCGCCAGAGATTTAGCATTTTTCACCTCCCCATAAATACCGAAGATTTTATGCAATTTATCTTCAGGGTAAGTATTCAAAACAATAGCCGCTGTTAACGGACGATGTTTATCCATCCTCATGTCTAAATCCGCATCAAAACGGATAGAGAACCCACGACTAGGTTCATTAAATTGATGAGAGGAAACGCCTAAATCTGCTAAAATTCCGTCGACCGCTTTGTAACCCAACAAACGCAGGTTATTTTTTAGGAAGCCAAAATTCTGGTCGACAAATATGAAACGAGGGTCATCAATTTTATTTCTCTGCGCATCAGGGTCTTGGTCGAAGGCAATCAATACCCCGTCCTTGCCTAAATTTCTCAATATCTCTTTCGAGTGACCTCCGCCGCCAAAAGTAACATCAACATATACGCCAGAAGGATTGATGTTTAACCCATCAATACATTCTTGCAACAGGACAGGAACGTGGTAATTATCTTCCATCTTCGTCCCTCCTATTTTTATTTCCCATCACTTCTTCCGCAAGATTGGCGAAATTGTCTGGCTCATTGTCTAATAAATCATCATAAGCAGCCTTATCCCAAACTTCAATTTTATCAAATTGACAAGCCAAAACCACATCTCCATTGATGCCCGCAAACTCTAATAAAGATTTTGGCAAAAGCACCCTGCCCGAAGCATCCAGACTCAACTCTGTAGCACCTCGAGTAAAAAATCGAATAAATTCTCTCGTTTTTTTCTCATACTGATTAAGCTTACTTAGCTCAGCAACAATGTCTTGGTAAACTTTTTTAGGATAAATAACCAAGTGTTTTTCGAAACCACGATTCACGACTAAGCCGTCTTGCTCTACACTAGGCAATTGTTTTTTTAGATTCGAAGGCACCATCAAGCGTCCCTTCGCATCTAACTTACAATCAAATTCTCCTATTAGCTGAATCATTTTACCACCAACACTTTTTATGTAGTGTAAAAATAAATACTTCTACCACAAATCCCCACATTCTACCACAAAAAGTTTTCAACATATTACAAATCTCCATTTTGTCCCACTTTGGTTGTTTTTTAGGAGAATTTTTGGTGGGAGGAGAAAGTTATGTCATCCGATGAATATCATAGACTGTGAAGGTTTCATCGGATGACTTATTGGGAACTCACTTATATAGTCGTACGACTAGCTTTTTAGGAAGCTTATGCTCATCGGTTTACGAAGCGAACGGTTGTTCGGATAAATAATGAAGACAATCTCAGAAAGATTTAGTAGTCATCCTGTGAGAATTACAAACTTTGAATGGTTTATCGGATGACTAATGAGGCAATTTCCAGAACTTTAATAGTCGTCCGATGAGATTTGCAGGGAGCTTATACTCATCGGATGACGGAGTGAACAATAGGATTTGCAATTGTCATCCGATGAATACAGGGGACTATAACGGGTTCATAGGATGATTAGTGGGAGAACTTTAAGAAAAACCTTAATAGTCGTCCGATGAGATTCGCAGGGAGCTTATACTCATCGGGTGACGGAGCGAACTGTTGTCATCCGATGAATATAATAGACTATGAAGGGTTCATCGGATGACTATTTGTAAAAATTAATAAATAGTCGTCCGATGAGATTTGCAGGGAGCTTATACTCATCGGTTTACGAACCGAACTATTGTCCTCCGATGAATATGATAGACTATGAACGGTTTCATCGGATGACTAATGGGGAACTCAATTATATAGTCGTCCGATAAGATTTGCAGGGAACTTTTAGTCTTCGGATGACATATTTTGATATAGGGAGAATTTTCCTTATCATTATTTACCTATGGAATTTATTGAAGACGGCCTCTATCATATTTATAATAGAGGCAACAACAAACAACAAATATTTTTTACTGATGAAAACTACCTATTCTTTTTGAAAAAGGTAAGAAGTGGACTTCTTCCACATTGTGAAATCTTATCTTACTGTTTAATGCCCAATCATTTCCATCTTATTGTCTTGGTTAAAAGAATAGAGGATGGAAGAATAAGAGATTTAAATAGTGCAATCGGCATACTCCTTCGCTCCTACACTAGGGCCGTGCAAAAGCAAGAAAATATTAAGGGTTCGCTTTTTCAGCAAAAAACAAAAGCAAAAAAATTGGTTGGGAATGTAAATGAAACGATAACTTATTTATCAGTATGCGCTCATTATATATATCAAAATCCACTAAAGGCAGGGCTTGTAAAAAACTTAAACGATTGGGCATACTCTTCCTACCTTGATTATGCGGGAACAAGGAATGGCACCTTGTGTAACCAAGAATTATTTTACGCTTTCGCAGGTGTAGACAAAGAGCAGTTTTTAATCGAAAGTGAAACTTTTGTTTCTGACAAACTTCAGAAGGATTTATTTTAATAGCCGTCAGCTCCTGGAGCAAACTATTGACATCCAATGAATATTACAACTTTGAACGGTTCATCAGATGACCAATGAGGCAATTTCCAGAACATCAATAGTCGTCCGATGAGATTTGCAAGGAGCATATACTCATCGGATGACTAGCATTTTCTAACTCATGATCGCTTTAACACCTGGTAATTCTTTACCTTCCATGTATTCTAATAAAGCTCCACCACCTGTAGAAACATAACTTACCTCATCTTCTAAGCCAAATTTAGCGATTGCTGCAGCAGAATCGCCACCACCTATTAATGAAAAAGCGCCATTTTTTGTTGCCTCAACTACTGCATCTGCAACTGCTCTTGTTCCTTGCTCAAAGTTGGCCATTTCAAAAACGCCCATTGGACCATTCCATAAAAGGGTTTTAGAGTTCTTGATGGTTTCTGCAAACAACTCAGCAGTTTTTGGACCGATATCTAAACCCATCCAATCTGCTGGAATTTTACCGGTTTCTACTTGGCTTTTTGATGCTTCATTGTCAAACTTATCGGCGATTACCGTATCTAAAGGAAGAATTAAGTTAACTCCTTTTGCTTTTGCTTTATCTAATAATTCAAGGCAAAGCGCCATTCTATCTTCTTCTAAAAGCGAAGTTCCTATTTCCCCACCTTGTGCTTTAGCAAAAGTATAAGCCATTCCGCCACCGATGATTAAATTATCAACTTTGTCTAAAAGACTTTCGATTAATAAAATTTTATCGGAAACTTTTGCACCACCCATGATTGCAGTAAAAGGTTTTGCTGCACCGTGATTTACTTTCTCTGCATTTTTTAACTCCTCAGCCATTAAATAACCGAAATATTTAGCATCAGGGAAAAATTGCGCTACGATAGTTGTAGAAGCGTGAGCACGGTGAGCGGTACCAAATGCATCATTCACATATACATTTCCCAATTTTGATAATGCTTCAGCAAATTTCACATCTCCCTTTTCTTCTTCCGGATGAAAACGAAGGTTTTCTAATAAAAGAACCTCGCCTGGAAAAAGATTTTTTGCTTTATTTTCTGCATCTTCACCAATACAGTTTTCAGCAAATTTCACGGTTAAATCTAGCATTCTAGATAAATCACCTAAGATATGTTTTAAAGAATATTTTTCTTCTGGACCACCTTTTGGCCTACCTAAGTGCGACATTAAAACTACTGAGCCACCATCATTTAATATTTTATTAATGGTTGGCAAAGCAGCACGCATTCTTTTATCGTCAGTAATATTGAAATCTTTATCTAAGGGCACATTAAAATCTACCCTTATTAATGCTTTTTTATCCTTAAAATTTAATTGGTCTATTGTGTTCATATTTTAGTATAAGTTTAAAATCATTTCGTAATGTGGCCCTACGCCTGCTATTTCAAATTCTTCGGAAACTAACTCAAAACCAAGTTTCTCATAAAATTTAACCGCCGAAGTTCTGGCGTTACACCATATATATTGTGCGTTTGTTTTTTTAATGTATGCTACAGCAAACTCCACCAATTGTTTGCCATAACCTTTCCCTAAAAAAGGAGTATCGGTTGCCATTCCACGTAATTGATAACCCAATTCTGCCCTATCCTTATAATTCTTAGGGAAAAAAGAGGCTATCGTTGCAATCTCATCATCCACATAAAAAGCCAAATGAAATGCCCCTCCCACCTTGTCTGTCGGAAAAACACATTCTTCTTCTGTAGGGATAAATTTAATCATTAGCTAGTATAAAGTATTTAGTAGTTATACATTAATTCTTAAGATTTAGCCTTTTCAATTTTTTCTACTAAATCAACTAATCTATTTGAGTAACCGGATTCGTTATCGTACCAGCCAACTACTTTTACCAAATCACCTACAATAGAGGTGAGTTGTGCATCAAATATACAAGAATGTGTGTTATTGATGATATCTACTGATACAATTGGGTCTTCTGTATATTCAATTATTGAACTATAGGCGCCATCCGCAGCTTTTTTAAAGGCTTTATTGATTTCCTCAATGGTTGTTTTAGTCTTTAACAGACAGGTAAAATCGGTCAAAGAGCCATTTAACACGGGAACACGAATTCCTGCACCTCCTAGTCGCCCTTCTAAATGAGGAAAAATATTGGTAATGGCCTTAGCCGCACCTGTAGTTGTAGGAATAATGGAAGACGATGCTGCCCTCGCCCTGCGTAAATCGTTGTGCGGCGAGTCATGTAGGTTTTGGTCGCCCGTCATGGAGTGAATTGTGGTGATATAACCTTCTTCTACACCCCAATTGTCATCTAAGATTTTTACCATTGGCGCTACGTTATTTGTAGTGCAAGATGCGTTAGATAATATCGGAGAAGTTAAGTCTATTTCATTGTCGTTTACCCCAATTACCACCATAGGTGTTTCTTTATCAGTAGCTGGCGCAGATATTAATACTTGTTTGGCACCAGCCGATAAATGCAATGATGCTTTTTCGGTACTAGCAAATTTTCCAGTAGACTCTATTACTAAATCTATACCCAACGTTTTCCAAGGCAGCTGACTAGGGTCCTTATGAGACAACACCTTGATTTTTTTCCCATCAACAATTAAAAAATCATCTTCGTGTGTAACTGTTCCTTGGTAAACACCATGAACCGAATCGTATTTAAAAAGATGAGCAAGTGTTGCTGGAGCGGTTAAATCGTTTATAGCGAC
>SEDG01000864.1 GCA_004295885.1 Pedobacter sp.
TTATTTTCATCCCATTGGTAGCCATGCCAAAAATCCCCGTCTACAAAAATTGCCAGTCTATATTTATCAATTACTAAATCTGGCTTACCTGGTAAATCTTTTCTATGTATGCGAAATCGGATGTTATTAGACCAAAGTGCTTTACGCAATAACATTTCTGGCTTACTATTCTTCCCCCGAATTTTAGACATAATTTTGCTGCGCTGCTTGGTCGTGTAAAAGCCTGCACTTTCTTCAAATTTGGGAACTTGAATTCTGTTTTGCTCTATGGGATAAGGTTTTCGCTTCATCGTTTATCGCTCTGCAAATTAACCAACTAAGCATAAAATTGTTTGTTTATTCTTCGGGCGAGAACGTGTTCATCTTACCAAAATTGATTTTTGACGGCTCACCTCAACTAATTCACTTCAAAATACCAACATTTAAGTATTTACAATATCGGCGGCTTTATTTAATTTTAAAAATCGATATTTCGATTCAATCAACACATTGCCTACCCCATGAAAAATTGGTTTTACATTTTCTGTTACTTATTATCTTTATCTCAACTCTGTTCAGCACAGGGCGAAAAGGGCGTTACGGTAAGCAATAAGGAAAAAGATGGTCCAACAGGCAAAACGTGGGCGGTTGTGGTAGGCATCTCTGAATACCAAAACATTTCTAAGCTAAGTTATGCCCATAAGGATGCTGAGGCATTTTACAAATATTTAAGAACACCACAAGTTAACGTTCCAGCAGAAAACATTAAAATGCTGTTGAATAAAGACGCCATCTCTGGTGAGATTTATGGCACTTTAGAGTGGTTAGCAGAAAGTGTAAAGGAAAACGACAAGGTGATTTTCTACTTCTCTGGCCATGGCGATGTAGAGAAAAAAACAATTCACCAAAACGGTTTTTTACTAGCCTATGATGCACCCACTGCGGCCTATATGACCAAAGGGACGGTAAGCATTAAATTTTTGCAAGATTATCTAGAAACCTATATCGCCAACAACAAAGCGAAAGAAGTTTTATTAATTGTTGATGCCTGCAAATCTGGTAAACTTGCAGGCGGAATGGATGGTATAAAAATGACCATGCAGGCCTTGGGTAAGGAATGGAGTGGGCAAATCACCAAAATACTTTCTGC
>SEDG01000865.1 GCA_004295885.1 Pedobacter sp.
CCTTTCATTATTGGTCTAATTGCAGACAGATATTTTAACGCAGAAAAAATATTAGGCGTTTTGCATATTCTGGGTGCCATATTAATGTATCAGATGTATAACGCAACTGACATTTCAGTGTTCTATCCTTATGTGTTTGCCTATATGGTATTGTATATGCCAACATTAGCACTAGTAAACTCCGTGTCATTCAACCAAATGAACGATCCTGAAAAAGAGTTCTCAACCATTAGAATTTGGGGAACCTTAGGATGGATTGCTGCTGGTTTGCTAATTAGCTATTTTTTCCATTGGGATAGTAAAGAAAGTACTGATAGCGGTTTCTTAAAAAACACATTTGCAATGGCAGGGATTGCTTCATTAGTGTTAGGTTTATTTAGTTTCTTATTACCTAAAACACCACCAAAACCAGCCACTGGAGAAAAAGTTAAAATTTCAGAAATTTTAGGATTAGATGCATTGAAACTCTTAAAGGATAAAAACTTTTTAATTTTCTTTATTTCATCTATTCTTATTTGTATTCCACTAGCTTTTTATTATCAAAACGCAAACTTCTTTTTATCAAATATTGGTGTAGATAATCCTACAGGAAAAATGACTATTGGTCAAGCGTCAGAGGTAATTTTCCTATTGTTTATTCCAATTTTCTTTAAAAGGTTCGGTTTTAAGAAAACCATATTAGTTGGTATGTTGGCTTGGGCCGTTCGTTATGCATTGTTCGCTTACGGAAATGCAAGCGAACTTAGTTTCATGTTAATCTTGGGGATTGCTTTGCACGGCGTTTGTTATGATTTCTTCTTTGTAGCTGGCCAGATATATACAAACTCGAAAGCTGGCGAAAGATTTAAAAGTTCGGCACAGGGTTTGATAACCTTAGCAACCTATGGTGTTGGGATGTTAATTGGCTTTGAAGTTGCAGGTATGATTTCAGACAATTATAAAACGGCTGATGGTGTAATAGATTGGAAAATGATTTGGATTATTCCAGCTGGAATTGCCTTAGTAGTATTCCTTTTATTCTCCGTTTTATTTAACGACAAAACAAAACCTGAACCAGAAATTTAATCAAATTACCTTAACATGAATTCTAGAAGAACATTTTTAAAACATACTGGTTTATTAGCTGC
>SEDG01000008.1 GCA_004295885.1 Pedobacter sp.
CTATTAATTAGGGCATCCATACTTTCGGCAGGTACAGTTGGCCTTCTTACATAAGTGCTCATGATTCCCGAACCTAATTCTGCAGCAAACGCTGGATATTGCTGCGAATCGTAACTTATAGGTGCATAATCTGGATTTTTAGTCATGTCCTTATAAAGATAGAATGGCGAGATATCTGCTTTTTCTGTCCAAGTTGGATAAGCATACGCAGCCGTAACTGGGATACTTTCTTTATCAATGATGGCTGCATTACCCCAACCTGTCGCTGTGAAAAGCGGTGTATGGATACCATTCTTCTCCGCAATTCCCTTTAAAACCTTCATGTGATGTTTACCCAATTCTGAATAAGGATTTTTCACGTCAGATACAGCAACGCCTTCGTGGGTAACTGCCTTATCCCTTGCCGAAGCAGTCCAATCGTAAGGTGCACCTGCATAGGTCATCCCCCATGGGGCAGCCGAATGTTGGTATTCATTTTCTATTTGCGTAACTACAACAGGCCCACCGTCCTTAAAATACAAGCCTTTCATCTGTTTCCCGATTTCTGCGTACAACTTGTCAACTGCAGTAAGGTAACCTTGGTCATTTGACCTCACGGCAAATGGTTTGCTCAATAACCAGTCTGGTAGTCCTCCATTCCTAATCTCCCCATGACAAAATGGCCCAATGCGAATAATTACTTCCATTTTATTACTGGCGCACAATTGCAAAAACCTCCGCAAATTTCTATTCCCACTCCAATTAAAAGTGCCCTCCTTTTCTTCGTGGATATTCCAAAATACATAAGTAGCAATCATTGTAATGCCACCAGCTTTTATCTTTTTGATAGACTCATCCCAATATTTTTCATCATATCTGCTAAAATGAAATTCTCCAGTTACAGGGATAATCGCTTTATTGTTATAAGAAATGTAATAGTTATTTACCGAAATTTTGTTTCCTTTCGGGTCTAAACCGCCAAGTTGCAATTGTCCTTCTTTAATTTCCTTGGTCGATTTGCTCACATCTATTGTATAGCTTTTTTGTTGGGCACATACCGATGACTGAACAAGTGCCGATAGTAAGACAATAGCAATGCGAGAGAAAAAGCCGATAGTTGGCCATATTTTGAAGTTCATACTTTGTATTTGGGTAAAATCAAAACTATAGTAAAACAGCAACTTTACAAATGGACAAAAATTAATAAAATATGGATATTTAGACTATTTTTAAATGTTTATCATTTCTATCTTTTGTAATCGTTAAACATCACAATTAGCTATCTAGTAAATACTTTAACAGCCAAATAATTAAAGAACTGATGTTTTTATTTAAATTTCAGCGTCAAACATTTATTAGCCAATAACAATTACATAGACAATTAAACCTTTTCTAATGCACAGCGAGGAACATAAAAAAATAAAAGAAGGATTTGTAGGCCAGCAAATGATTGTTCTTCCTCCGAACATTAAAAAACAGGTTTTAAAAAACAACCTTACTCGTCTGTTTCATTTAACTGCCATAGGCTATTATCCCAATGCTAATTTCCATCATCGAACCAGAAAAATAGGTAGCGGACAGCACATTTTGTTGTATTGCATTAGTGGTCGTGGTAACATCCATATCAACGAGCAAGAAATAGAACTTACCCCAAATACATTTTTCATCATCCCAAAGAACACCCCTCATCATTACAAAAGCAGCATCACAGACCCTTGGAGCATTTATTGGGTTCATTTTACTGGCGCAACTGCGGATTTGATTTATGACCGTTATGCTGCCCAAACTCCCTTGTTACGACAAATAGCGTATAGCGAAAAACGCATAGAAGATTTTGATACGATATTTAATCTATTGGAAGAAAGTTTTGATGAACACTCTTTAGAAATCGCCAATTTAAAATTGATGGATTTTATAAGTTCGATGATTTATAGTAAACAATTAAATCCAAGTCTAAATCAAATAGACCAGATTGAGAATTCTATATTGTTCATGAAAAATAACATTAACGGGATTTTCACAGCAGAGACTTTCGCTAACCAACAACAGCTTTCGCTCTCACACTATTCTAGGTTGTTTAGAAGTAAAACAGGGAATTCCCCTTTACATTTTTTTAATCAATTGAAGGTGCAGAAAGCCTGTCAGTACCTTTATTTTACAGATAGAAACATCAAAGAAATTTGTACAGAACTAGGTTTTGATGACCCTTTCTATTTTTCGAGATTGTTCAAAAAGTTCATGGGTATTTCGCCCAGTCAGTACAAGAAAAATTATAGGTCTCAGCGTTAAAGCAATTAGCGCTTTTAGACTTCAAAGGTTGGTTAAAAAAAAGGCCGCTTTGTGAGCGGCCTCTCTTTAAAATTAACTAATTTCAATTTGGCGGGAAGTCATTTTCGCTTCTTCTTTTTTTGGAATGATAATGTTCAATATTCCATTTTCGTATTTAGCTCCAATGCCGTTTTCATCTGCACCTTGAGGTAAAGTGAATGAGCGTACAAAAGAATGATAGCTGAATTCCTTTCTGCTATAATTTTTATCTTGCGCTTCATTTCTTTGTTCCTTTTCTACAGAAACGTTTAATAATTTACGGTCTACGGAAAGCTTAAAGTCAGATTTTTCTAGCCCTGGTGCCGCAAGTTCTACTTGAAAACTATCAGCAGTTTCACAAATGTTTACGTTTGGTACCAAAACTGCATCTCTTCCAGAAAAGAAGCTGTCTGTAAAGATTGAATCAAATACGTTGTTAAACGATGGCACCAATCCCCTTTGGTTGTTGTTTTTGTCTGAATTGAATTTAACCAGTGTCATTGGTTTTCCTCCTTATTTTTTTTTAATGATTAAAACTATGATTAATTAAAACGGAACATCAATGTTCCAAAAACGTATTAACAACTGCCATGCCATTGCATTTTCTAATATTTGGAACTGAAAAAAATTCAGTTAAAGTGAAAATCTTTCAGTTAACATTGACATTTTTTCATAATTAACTTATGGGAAGATATTGCATCATTTTATGTCGACAGTTTGAAATATCTATTCTTCAAAAAATCGAAACAAAAACTCGGGTAATGCACTAATGTCAATAATATGGAAAAAGGAAACATATACGTTGGCACCTCTGGGCTTACTAGTATTTTTTGTATCGTTTAAGAAAACCAAAATAAATGACACCAGCTAATACAGTAGTAACCGCTAATTTTTTCATAAACCCTTTAGGATTATGCTTCATCTCCATCTTTAAACCTCTTTCTGCAAAAAAATTAGGTGTATAACCGCGTACAAAATCATCAATCATTCCCTCTACAACATTCACTCTGTCTGCAAGTATTAAGGGTAGCCAATGGCGATATCTGTCTTCGCTGTGTTGAAACGCATAACGCCTTATTTTCCCACTTAAACCGCTTGGCGGCACAGTTGTACCGAAAACGGATGTAATTACTGGTCGCTCGTTAGATTTTAGCATTTCCACAGTCAGCGGTTGTTGGCTTGATCGCTCATATTCAATTCGAAGATGATCATCGCCAGTATAATTTTTCATGGGATAGGTGGGTTCATTTTCTGGATCAGCATCCATTCCCCAGCCTGGAATGTCTTTATAATTAAAATCGTTTTTCATAAGGTTAAATTTTAAGGGATAAGAACTGTTTTGATGCAATTATCTAGTCGAGATGAAAATAGCCTATAGGCATCTGCAATTTCCGGTAATGGTATTCGATGGGTAATTAAATCTCTCGGAACTAAACGACCAGATTGTACATGATCTATCAATTTAGGGAGCAGTCTTTTTACAGAAGCTTGATTTGCCCTAATGGTGATGCCTTTATTGAGTACATTACCTATTGGGATAAGGTTAAATGGCGGACCATAAACCCCTACTATAGAAACAATTCCACCTTTTTTGACAGAGTTTATTGCCCATTGTAATGCCGTTCCAGCTCCTGCTTGCATCAGCATAATTTTACCGCTAAAGGTTTGCAACTTGTTTCCATCCGCCTCACAACCTACACAATCAATACAAACGTCTGCGCCATACCAATCTGTAATTCGTTTTAAGAAAACCACAGGATCTTCCATCGATTTAAAATTATAAGCTTCGCATTTGGCATAGTTTTGCGCAAATTCAAGTCTATAATCAATATGATCGATGATGATTACTCGAGCTGGACCAAAAAACCAAGCACATCTGGCAGCCATGATTCCTATCGGGCCAGCGCCGAAAACAACAACTGTGTCTCCCTCTTTTATACCGCCCATTTCTGCTGCTTGATATCCTGTGGGTACAACATCTGTAAGTAATACCGCATCATCGAGATCCATTCCTGCAGGAATAACTGTAGGGCCCACATCAGCAAAAGGAACCCTTACATACTCTGCTTGTCCACCATCAAAACCGCCTGCAGTATGCGAATAACCAAAAATACCTCCTACTGCCGTTGCCATCGGATTAGACTCATGGCAGTTTCCATACAAACCCTGTTTACAGAAATTACAACGCCCACAAGCAATATTAAAGGGAACAAGTACCTGATCCCCAACTTTAAGATTTTTAACCATTGGCCCCACTTCTTCTACAATCCCTGTAAACTCATGTCCAAACGTTGAGCCTACTCTGGTATCAGGAACAAAGCCGTGATACAAATGTAGATCAGAACCACAAATGCAACTTCTGGTAACTTTTACAATGGCATCTTCCGGATGAAGGATTTCGGGCATTGGTTTTTGAGTGGTGCGGACCCGATACGGACCACGATAATTCATTGCTAACATATTTCATTGATTAGTTAAAAAATCAGACATCGTATTCACAAGTACGGGGCTGAATTGTTTAGGGAGTTTTAAAAACAGGTATTTATCACGCCTGATGCGTATTTATCACTCAAGAACGAGGATCAAAACTAGAAGCTATGAAGAAAAATAAATTTCTAAAAACCATTTTTACGCTGGCACGTTAAGAGAAAAAAAACGATCATTAACCTATAAATAACAAAGAAATGGCAAATCAAAAAAACCAATCAGAAATGCCCAACGGACATTTACATGAACTTTTCGTAGACGAATTGCGTGACGTACTTGGGGCAGAAAAACAATTACTAAAAGGTTTAAAAAAACTTTCTCAACACGCAACAAACGAAACATTAAAAATGGCGTTCGATGAACATTATGCGCAAACAGAACAACAAATAGAGAGATTAAAAGAGGTGTTTTCTACTATCGGAATGACTGCTCGTGCTAAAAAATGCAAAGCGATGGAAGGCCTTTTAGGTGAAGCTGATGAAATTATAGAAAGTTTCGAGCCAGGGCAAGTTTTAGATGCCGCCTTGATATCAGCAGCACAAAAAGTAGAACATTATGAAATCGCCAGTTACGGCTGTTTAGTTACTTACGCTTCATTGATGGAGCATACTGAAGCGCAAGATCTATTACAAGCTACGCTAGACGAAGAAAAAGAGACAGATATCAAACTTACAGATATCGCCATGACAGAGGTAAATGTTGCTGCATAAAAGTGTGTATGTTAGTAACAAAAAGGCGCATTATAAATATGCGCCTTTTTTATATCCAGTAAAAGCTGTTGCCAATGGAAAGTCTAGCTTTGCCCTAATTCTGCAGGTTCTTTGAGCACTGGAGCTTGAAGTTTGCCGCCACCTTTAGATTCACACCACTCTGGATTTGTTGTAATAGATTTTGCAACAAACAAGGATAACAATTGCAACGCAGCCACCATTAATAAGGCATATCGCAACGCCCAATCTTCTCCAATCCATTTGGCACTAAACACAAAAAGTAAACACCCAACTACCCTACCTAAATAAAGTCCCACTTCGTGACTAAACAAATACGTAAAATGGCTCCGTTTTTCTATCGTAGACACACAATCAATTACACCAAGTTGTATAGGAAAATAGGCTAAATCTAACAAAGGTCGAGCGAAGACCAAACAGGCTACGAAAATAATTGCACCCGTGGCGCTATAAAGAAAACTGTTAATTAACGATCCAGTTAAAAACAATAATAGGCCTAAGGCATAAACTTTTAACCTGTGTTTGGGTTTGGTGTATCTGCCTAAAACATAAAGCAACACTGCAGATAAGCCTGCACCTAGGGACTGTATGGAACCCATTGCAGCCTCATTACCTACTAATCGCATGACCAACATGACTGGAGCAGCGATTACAAATCCTTGCCCCACTCCTTTCAAAGAAGCCATTAATAACATCTTCCGCCAGAGTTGGTGAAACTGAAAATACACAAACTGAGCACTTTTAGGCTGCTTAAATTTCCCCCTGAAGTTGATTAAACCAGCCTCAATGGTTAATATCAATACAATTCCCGTAAAAAAAAATAAGGACCTTTAACATTGCCCCAAAACCAGCCATATTTGCTAGACATAGCGATTAGCATACCGCCTAATACGGGCATTGTTATCGAAGCAGTGGTAAAAAAAAGTGTTTCTAATCCGTAATAATAATTACGATTACTATCGTTTGTACTTACTAAAGCTAAGGAGACTCTGTTTGCCCAAAAGAAACCGTAAGCCATTCCCATCGTTAAACCCGCAGCGGCAACTCCGATAATTGTTAAATTCCCAAGCAACATCATGACCAGCATAGAAGAACCACTGAGGATCATTCCAAATGCATAAATTCTTGATATTGGCCAATGTCGAAGCAAATAACCATTGGCTAAAAAAGTAATGGGAATGCCAGTACCTTGGGCCAATTGGTAAATCATAACTAGAGAAAACTGACCACTATGGCGAATGATATAAGCACCAACAAATAGCTCGATTACTGGCAACACAAAAGCATAAACCATGTTGGTTTTTAGCAGTGTTCTCATTTGCCTGGTTTGGCCTTTAAAGTAGCTGATTTCTTCTGCAAATGATGCCATAATTAAATGAGCTGTAAATGCGGACGTATTTGAAGTTCAACAATATCTGCACGGGAAGCTTGTGCTAAACAAAATACAACCGACAAAGCAATATCACTGGCTTTTAGCATCTCTCCCTTTTCAACTTGCGCTAGTTTTTCCTCCCTAGGCGCCTCTTGCATATCCGTATCAACCGCACCAGGTTCAATCAACGTCACCTTTATACCAAACTTGTTTACTTCTTTTCTTAGCGATTGAGCAAAACCTTTTAAACCACTTTTTGTAGCGACATAAACAGAACTTTCCTCATCGGTAGTTTCTGCACTCATAGAGCCGATGAAAAGAATGTGACCGCTTTTTTTATCTTTCATCCTTTCTACAGCATAATGTGTCGGGGAAAGATTACCCATCAGGTTGGTTTTGATGGCATAAGACCAATCTTCGTAATTTCCTTCACTAATACTTCCATAGGCTATGGCCGCATTGTTTATTAACACATCGATGTCACCAAGTTCGTTGTCTACTTTTTCGAAAAGACGTGCAATAGCTGTTTCTTCTGCCACGTCGCATTCCACGGAAATACATTTACCTTTCCACCCTTTAGCTGTCACCTCTTTAACTGTTTCTTCCAAAGGTTTGGGATCGCGTCCACAAATAAGGCAATTAGCCCCGAGCGAACATAAAAAGAAAGTGATCTCCCTACCAATTCCTGTAGAGCCACCCGTAACTAATACATTTTTACCGTTAATTGCTTTATCAAAAAGCTGCGCTAGATTTTCCATTTTATTTTATTTACGTCGATTGATAATTTTTCGATAGCGTGAGGCCTCTCTATAAATTGCTAAACCACTTTCTAAAAAAAATGTTCAGTTAAATTTTAAATCCACAGGGTGAAGGGTGCGACTAAATTATTTGCTGTCGAGATACGGTTACAACGACTTAATGTATTGTTTTTTTAAATAATCGAAAACCACAAGTCTATTGAGGCGTTATAAAACCATTATATCATGGCAAAAGACGACATTGTACAGATTTCCAAATTTAACCCTACCGCTTCCCTATTTCTGGCGAACCCTTTAGCTAGCCCTATTAAATACCAATTAATGGCACTCTCATTTTTGATTGCCAGTGTACAATTACTTCTTCGTTTGGGTTGCCTTGGCCAATATGGCTTTCATCAAGATGAATTATTATACCTTGCCTTGAGCGACCACCTAGCTTGGGGTTATAGAGAAGTGCCTCCATTTATTGCGGTAATTGGCAAAATAAGTAAGATTTTGTTCGGAGAATCTATAGCAGCAGCCCGAATAATTCCCTCTTTGTGCGCATTTTTCATTGTTTATTTAACTGGTTTGCTTACCATTAAATTAGGCGGAAGATTTTTTGCCGTAGCCATTGCTTGTTGTGCAGTGGCATTTTCTCCTGCATTTTTAGCGGCTGGTGCCTTATTTATTCCTCAGGTATTTGATGAACTTTGCTGGCTTGCCACCGCTTATCTTTTAGTCGTTTACTTTGAAACTAGAAGCGTTCGAATACTCTATTATTTAGGTATTGTTATAGGCATCGGGATATTGATAAAATATACTTATCTGTTATATATCGTTGGTTTATTTATTGGTATCGCATTTGAATCCTCACAGCGAAACCTATTTACCAAAAAGCAATTTTACATTGGTTTATTCATCGCCCTTGTCATCTTATCACCTCACATTTGGTGGCAGATTCGAAATCAATTCCCTGCTTTACACCATTACAGCGAATTGAAAAAAACGCAGTTAACCTATTTATCACGTTCAGAGTTTTTCATCCAACAGTTGTTGGTCAATGCAACTGGCTTATTTGTTTGGCTAACCGCGATTTATATGTTGTTTAAGAAAAAATACAGCAATTATCGGTTTCTGGGAACTGCTGCACTATTGGTCATGTTAGTGATGGTTATCCTAAATGGCAAATCGTATTATACTTTTGGCTGTTTTCCAGCACTTTTTGCGTTGGGTGCGGTTGGTTTAGAACGCTATTTCCACAAGTTTACATTAACAGTCAAAGGTCTGTTATTAGCTTTAATTACGGTACCTGGCTTATTATCGGCTATTATTGTTTTGCCTTATCTTCCCATAGAAAAGGCTAGCGAGGTTTTTACTTGGACTTACAAAAATCTAGGCATTGATTATCCATTAAAATGGGAAGATCAAAAAATTCATCATGTCAATCAGAATTATGCCGACATGATTGGATGGGAAGAGCTGGCCCAAAAGACTTCAAAAATATTCTTAGCACTTCCTGAACAAACAAGGCAGAATACGGTTGTTATCGCCGAAAAATACGGTGAGGCTGGCGCAATTGATCACTATCAGAAAGATTATGCGCTACCTCCTATCATATCTCTATGCAGCAGTTACGCTTTGTGGGCGCCAGAAAAACTGACTGCAAATCATGTAATTTACATCAGCAGTTTGCCACCGCCAAGTTTTACCAATGCTAAAAAAGCAGGTGTAATTGCCAACCCATTTTCAAGGGTTGCAGGCCTAAAGATTTATCTGATTAAAAATGTAAACGCTAGCACAAGAACGTGGTACCATTTATTGTGGAAAACTGAACGACAAACAGCAGCACATTCTTTCTTAGCAATTTTAAGAAAGACGAAGGATGATAAATAATAGCTGTTAAAAACCATCAACAAGCGCTATTTCTAACCATTTTTTTAAAGTATTTGCAACCCTTAAAACAGGTATAAATCTCATCAACAATTTGAGTTTAGTAGTGTTTGGCATATTCAAACAGTACATTTTATGAGATTTATCAGTAGAAAATTACACGCTGTATTAGACTATTTTTCTGCAGCATTTTTAGTGGCGGCGCCTTGGTTGCTCAACTTTAAACAATCCGACTATGCCAGCTCTATTGCCATCGGTGCTGGTGTTCTGGTTTTTTTAATGTCCTTATTTACCAATTACGAAGGTGGGCTTGTACGCAAGCTATCGATGTGGACGCATTTAGCTCTTGACATTACGCTAGGATTGCTTTTGGCAATTTCTCCATGGATGTTTGGTTTTTATGAAACCGCATATCTTCCGCACCTAATTATTGGCCTAATTGCAATAGGCGCTGGTTTTACAACTAAAGGAGGTCGCATACAACAAAATGCAGATTAGCCATGAGAGTATTTATTGCAAACTTAGATTATAGGATTACCAGTACAGAGCTAAGAGAACTGTTTTTGGTATTTGGGAACGTTACAGAGTGTAACCTTGTTACAGAAAAAGAAAACGACCACAAGAGCAAAGGGTATGGTTTTATCAGTTATTCTCAAAACATTTTTGCCGAATGGGCGATAAAAGCGATGAACGAAAAAGAGCTCAACGGCAGAAAAATAGTGGTTAGAAAAGCAAAAGCTGAACCTAAGACAAAGGCAAACAAAGGGAAAAGACCGAGGATTAATGTCCAAAGGAATCCGTTATTTGCTGGCGCAAATTAGGATTTAGCCTCATTTTTAGTTTTTTGTCTTTTTAATGAAACTAATTTCTCCACTTCTTTCCATAAAAGCTTGTTCGATTTCTTGAAAACCTTCTTGCTGAACTTTTACTCGGATGTTTTCTTTTAAATCTTCTTCACTTACCAATGCTTTAGTCATGTTCACTTCTTGCAGTTTATCGTTTTGATAAAGCACTATTTTTCTGCCCTTTGCAATGCTGCTCAACCATTTGTTTTTTAAACTCAGCCAAGCAAATCCGCGATGCATTAAAACTATGGTTAATGCGGCTGCGATGGTTGGTATCATTGGCGAAACCCCAACAATAGCCCTGCTTAATATAGCACCTAACAAGATAACAGTAACGTTATCGAGTGGCAATTTCATCCCGAATGATCGCCTCCCAGAAATGCGGATGAGCAACAGGGTGACCAAGGAAATAACAATAGCCCTTAAGCACATCTGAAGGCTGTCAAGATCTTTGCCTTGACCAAATATATCATCCCATATTTCCATTAAAACTCTTTCGTTATTAGATACCTCTTAATGCAGGATTCTCGAGGTCTTTTTGGTCATCGTTGTTTGGCGCTATTGACCCATTATCAGGTGTTAAAAGTTCGTCCTTACTGCTTTTTTTTGCTGGAGATTTGCTTGCATTTTTATGCAATCCATCTAATTGATCCGTTTGAGAAGCACCTCCAACTATGTCGATTTCAGGATTTCTGGTTTGCTTTTTATGTTGCACAATGTTGCGCTGGCTACGTGGTGTTTCCATATTATAAAAATTTAAAATGATTTGTAAATTGTGACCAGTAATGCTAGTCAAACTACTTAATGGCTAAACAAGCTCATATAATTTTGGTTTTTGAGAATTCAACTTGGCTTAAACAATCTTAAGGCCAAGAGACCGACCAATCATCAAAGCCTGACACATTTTCTTTTTTGTCTTTTGTCGTTTCCTTATTATTGGTTTCGGCCTCGCTATCTGCTGACTTTTCTTTTACAGGAGAATTCGTTTTGTAGGCTGGCTTTTCTTCTTTTTTAACTTGGCCAGCCTTGGGCGGGTTATGATCTTTTGCATTACTTTCCATCGCATTGAGTTTATAAATTTTATAGATTATAACCGAAGCTGCAGAAGATTGTTGGCGCATTTTGTACCCGTTTTTTAGGGAAATAAATACCTAAAAAAAATTAAGTAGAAATCGTTTGATAAGAGAATGTAAATTACAAATGAAGCGGTGAAAACTAGACACCATTAATGGCATTTTAGCGACCTTCGATAGCAGCAGTGTCCTTTCTTTCTAGCCCCGATAGCAACGGAAATCTCCCGATTTTTCTTCGGGAATTGAAGTGCATGGCGGGACTGACCATCCTATGGAATGCTGTTTTTGCGCTTCAAAAAAGACTTTAGAAACAAAGTCAATTATGATTTAGAAATTCGTAATGCAATGTGCAACCTAACTAATTAACGAATTAATAAATGCAAAACGGATAAGCATGGCTGTATTTTTTGAGCCCGTTTTTTCGAGTAAGGTTTGTCTATGACCTTCAACCGTACGTCTACTAAGGAAAAGTTTTTCAGAAATCTCTGCATTCGTTAAGCCCTCAGCAATTAACTCCAAAACTTCCATTTCACGCACAGAAAAGTCTACATCTATCGCTGGCTCCGCATTTTTATTGCTTACTGGATGTAAACTACTAATCGTTTTCACGCTAAGTTCAGAACAAACATATTTGTAGCCACTATAGATATGCTTTAGTGCAAAAATAAGCTCGTGAGCAGCCACATTTTTTAACAAATAACCGTCTGCACCAGCACTAAAAGCAGCGGTAAGGTATTCTTCGTTATCATGCATAGAGAGCACAACAATCTTTATTTCAGGTAGGCTTTCTTTTAAAAGTTTAATTAAAGATATCCCATCTATTTCGGGCATATTCAAATCGGTAATGACAATATCGGTTGTTAACCCATTATCAAAATAAGTTAACGCTTCCTTTCCATTGGTTGCTTCTCCCACCACTTCAATTTCAGGGTCTGTTTCTAATAACACCTTTATTCCATTGCGTACAATGTTATGGTCTTCTACTAAGAATACCCTAATGACGCCTTGATTTTTGTCCTTTAAAATTTCCATATCCACTTATTTTCTGTGCATCAACTCATTACATTGTACCCAACATCTTCTTTAAACGTTTAATATGAGTTTCCAACACTGCCGATCTTTCTTGTCTTGCTTCTTGTTGATAACCGTTCATGCTATTTAATAAATTCCTGCGCTCTTCCATTATCCTTATGGCCACCCAAATAGAGCTTTCTAATTCTTCTAGCTGTTTTTCTTCCAATTTCTCTTGTGTATAAGAGTGTCCTGTGTAACACCTGTACCTGTCAGTATTCTCTTCGCTCACCTTCAATAGCAAACCACCACACTCCGGACAGGTGAATGGCGTATGTTCGCCTAATTGTTTTAGCTCAGCATAATTACTACTCATTCGTTTAGTAATATTTGCTTCCAGTTTTACTTGTCTTGGCACTTTTCCAACTTCACATTTTTTTGAGGAGTATGCTTCTTCTATCACCTTACTCATTTCCTCGATTTTCAAAACATGATCTACCTCAATCTGCTCCATCACGTTTTTAATCATATCTGTAAACTCGGCTTCTTCAGGTTGCTGCACAATAGTTAATCCACCAGCTCTTTTAATGGCTTCCATACCAGAGGTGCCATCGTCTAACATCCCCGTTAGGATAATTCCTGTAACACACCCCCCATAATTGGCAGCGGCCGATCTAAAAAGCACATCAATTGATGGTCGCCAATGATTTTCTCGTGCACCACTTCCAATAAGCACTTGTTGTTTATCAACCATTAAATGTTTATCTACAGGTGCAAAATACACCGAACCTGCTTTAATTTTTGTCCCATTTGTGGCCACTACGCAATTTAATGTTGTGTCTCTTTTAAGGCGATTGACAATGAAATCTGGTCTTGATTCCTTAGAAAGGTGAAGCGTAACGAAAATAGCAGCGTTAAAATCCTTAGGAAAACTTGCCACTAATTGACTTACCGCCGTAATACCCCCAGCTGATGCACCTATCACAATAATATTTTCAACTTCCATACTTATGAACATTTACTATGTTAATCCTTATTCGGGTGCCTTTGCTGCTGCCTTGAACATCAATTATTCCGTTTAATAGCTGAACCCTGTTTTTAATGGCCCTCAAGCCAGATCCTTTTAACGTATCCCAATTCGCAGACTGGATACCAATACCATTGTCGTTAACACCTAATATGATCTCTTGGTTTTCTACACATAACATTATTTCTACCTTGGTGGCACGAGCATGTTTAATGCAGTTATTGAGCAATTCTTGAATAATCCTGTATACCGAAAGCTGTAGTTCTGAAGATATTGAATCTACACTCGGACAGATCTTTGCCTTTATTTTTAAGCTTGGTGAGGTTAACCGCTCTACCATTCCCTTAATCTCTGCCACTAAGCCAAAATCTTTAAGAACAGAGGGGGTAAGTTCATTAGATAAGCTCCTGATTTCCTTAATGGCTTGAGCAATTAACTCATTTACATTAGTCATATCCAATGGGAGCTTATTACTTCTTTCTAGGTTCTGAAGATTTAATCTAATACCATACAAAAGTTGACAAATACTATCATGCAAAGCACTGCTAATGCGGCTACGTTCCCGTTCTTGTGCTGCAAAAGTGGTTTCATAAACCAATTTGTGTTTTTCACTGTCTAACTGTTTCCTTACCTCTTCGATGTGTTTATTCTTGGTGATGTCGACAATAATCCCAGCTAAGTGAGGCTTATCTCCTGCAACCTCTACACGCAAGCCTTTTAACATGACAAATTTTACCTTGCCGCCCTTTGCATTAATTCTAAATTCTACCTCAACCTCATTTTTATACAGAAAATCTTCTCTTAGTCGTTCTTTAAGTTGTTGTTTATCCTCATGGTGCACCTTGTCAAAAAACATTTTAGCAGTACCATCAAATTCCTCAACACTAATGCCCAACAGAGAAATGCTGTATTTATCTAAAAAAAGCTGATTATTCTCTGAATCTACAGACCAGGTACCTATACCAGACGCACTAAGGGTTAATTCTAAACGCTGTGCAGTATCCTTACGCTCTAGCTCCAGAATCCTGTTTGCAGTAATGTCTGTAACGGTTAAATAGATTAGGTTTTTTTCACTAAAATTATCCAATAATGAAATTCCTTCTACTTGAGTATGTAACACTTGCCCGTTAGCTGTAAGAAACCTAATGATCTCCCCTGCCTTATTGCCATTTGGTGTAAGCCGTTTCCATAAATTGTAAAAAAGCTCCAGATCAGCTGGAAGAATAAAACTCTGGAGCCTCTGCTCAGTCAATTTAAATTTCGATATATCTAAAAGATCAAGGCCAACTTGGTTTACCTCTTTTACAATCCCAAGCAGATCTGTAATGAAATAACCTGTGGGCGCTAGGTTAAAGAAACTTTCAAACTTGGCACGTTCGGCTTTAAGCATAGATACAGCCATGGAAAGCTCATCGTTCTGCATCTCCAACTCCAATTGTGCAATCTGTAACTCGCCCAGCAATACGGCCTGCTCCTTACTTTCTGTTTGTACATTCGTTTTGTCGCCAACGATACCCTTTTCTATTCTATCGTGGTAACTAGATAAGATTTTATCCTTCTTTTTCATTTTGGGCCTCCACTGAAAACAAGGCTACTTTGGGCAGGTTTACTTCATTATCCAAATTCAAGCTTTGCAATTTTACGGTCATTTGTAAATGACCTATAACAGGGAAATCATGTGATAGATAAATATCATCGCTAAAATCCCCATCAGTAAGTTTCGCCAACTGATTGGCTTTCCAATTATTTATAACAAGTTCCCTAAAAGATTGTTCGCTAATTTCTTCCATCTTAATCCTAAAAAGCTTAAGGAATTTCGAGTTAACAGCAAGAATTTTATCGTCGTCAGCGAACATGATGGCGGGAACCTCCAATAATTCAAGTGAAGCCTTCGCAAACTTTAACAGCTGTTCTAGCTTATTCTCCATCGACTTTAATGGCGTAATCCTAGTAAAGGCCAACACTGCTCCACTAATAAAATTATCTAAGGTTCTGTACGGCATAATGCGTAGGTTATACCAATCGCCATTTTTTGTGCTCACTTCAAGTTCTTTGCCCACCAAACTTTCTACAACTTCTTTAATAGAATCTTCTATCTCTGGGTAATCAAAATTTGATACCACATGCGTAATTAACCTGCCCACATCTTGTGGGATGACATTAAATAACTTGGTAACATGGGGTGTAAACCTTAATATCCTCAGGTTGTTATCTAGAAAAATGGTCCCAATCTCTGTATTATCCAACAAGTTTTTCATGTCGTTGTTTAACAAAGTAAGTTCCTCGGTTTTTGCTTGATGTTGCAAATTGATGGTCATTAACTCTTCATTTAACGACTGCATTTCCTCTTTTGTGGTTAGTGCCTCCTCGTTAGTACTTTGCAACTCTTCGTTGGTACTTTGTAACTCATCATTGGTAGATTTTAGTTCCTCTAACGATGAATCCATCTGCTCAATAGTGCTACTTAACTGTCTTTTGGTAAAGTCTAATTCGCTTTCAAGCTCTTTGATTACGGCATTATCATCAGTCTCATTCGCCTTGCGTACACGTTTTATTTTCTCATCGCCTAAATTATTAAAGGAAACAATCAGTAAACCTTGTAAACTGGTATCTTTCAAATAGTCAACTGAAACACTGATCACTTTGTTTTTACCCTTACTTGGGATTTTTACAATCATGTTAGTGATGTTCTTTTTATGCTGACTTACTTGATGGATCGCGTTACCTATAGAATGTTTAAGTTCGTTTTTAAGCACCCTGTGGATGTTAAATCCAGCTTCTCCAGTTTGCAGATTCATGTAATCATTGATATCACCATGTATATAAAGTATATCGCCTTTTTCATTAACTAAAAGTGAAGCAGGAGTATAATGATCTATCAATATTTGATTGAAACTATTTGTCATTGGAATTTTTGTTATCGATTTATCTTTTAGTTTGGTAGTTTTTAATTGCTGAACAGAGATGTTAAAGGGAAAATGAGTCATTCTTAAAAGACTCGTGTTACTATTTTGCCTTTCAAAGATTTTCCATTTGGGATTGATGACCTTAAAAATCTCTTCAAAGCCGCCAATGGTTTCTGCTGGACCAAGAAATAACAGGCCGCCGTTAACAAGGGAATAATGAAAAACTGGATACAGTCTTTTTTGCAAGGCTGGCGAGAAGTAAATCATCACGTTTCTGCAGCAAAGCAAATCAAGTTTAATAAACGGAGCATCATTAAGCAGGCTGTGTTTGGCAAAAACGATCAGTTCCCTTAACTCCTTATTGATGGCGTAACCATCATTACGTTTGGTAAAAAATCGGTTTAATCGATCTGCAGAAACGTCTGCGGTAATTCTACTATCGTACCAGCCCACACGTGCCTTTACAACGGCAGCCTCATCTAAGTCGGTGGCGAAAATCTGTACTTTTACTTTCTGTTTGTTCGGTAAATCCCTTAAAATTTCTAATACCAAAATGGCAATAGAATAAGCCTCTTCTCCTGTTGAGCAGCCTGCAATCCAAACCCTTAAATTCTCTCCCTCGTTTTTGGCCGTTATCTTCAGTTGTATTTGCGTTGCAATGGCATCGAAAGCTAATGGATCACGAAAAAACTTGGTCACGCCAATCAACATCTCTTTAAACAGCGCATTCATCTCAGCCAAATTATCGGTAATGAACTCCAAATAACCTTCAAGGCTACTGATTTTTTGTTCATTCATCCGCCTTTCAATCCGCCTTAAAATGGTACTCGTTTTATACTGCGTAAAATCATGTCCTATTCCTACACGCAACAAAAGCAATATTTTTTGCAGGGTAATTTGACGCTGATCCTTTCCCTTGCTTAATGATATGGTTTTATTTGAAATGTTGACACTGTCAAAATAATTGAGCAACTGTTTAGGCATTTCTTTAGGATGGTGTATAAAGCGAACCGTTCCTGTTTCTACCGCAGCGGCAGGCATCTCAGCACATTGCGAAGAGTCGGGATCTTGTGCCATAGTTAGGCCAAGCTTTTCGGCAATTAACTTGGTGCCTAACTGACCGTCGTTACCAGACCCCGATAAAATAATAGATGCCGCCCTATCCCACTTTTCCTCTGCGAGACTTTTTAGAAAGAAGTCAATAGATTGCGTAACCGATTTTATACTCTCCATTTCAAACAAAATCAGTTGCCCTTCATGAATCACCATGTTTTTCATCGGTGGAACTACATATACGTGGTCTTGCTCCACATATATCCCACTATTAACTTCTAATACAGGAAGAGGCGTAAATTTCTGAATGATGCTGGGCAAATAGATGGACTCTTTTGGCAGATGGATTACCACAACAAAGGCAAAACCCGAGTTGTTAGGCACTGCGCTAAAAAAATCTTCTAGCGCCTGCAAACTACCAGCCGAACCTACAAGTGCAATTACAGGGAAGTTGACAGTTTGATCCGTTATTGTGTCTATATCCTCTGTTTGTAAATTGACCTTGTCCATGTAGTTCCTTAAAGAACGAAAATAAGATAAATTATAATTAAATTCTTTTAGTATGCTTAGAAATGGAGAAAACGAGGTGCGAATGGCTCGAAAGCGTATAAATACATTTAGCAAGTATTTATACGGTAAAGCCAATTTTAATCAGCATTTAAGAATTCACTGTAACATAGGTATGTCTTTCTATCACCTCGATAAGTTCTTCCAAATCGAACGGTTTTTCCAAAAAGCTGTTACAGTTAAATTTTTCAACAGGCAGTTGTACGCTAGAGATCGCCGAGTAAATGATTACTGGAATATTTGCTGTTTCTGAATCAGCTCTTAACATCAGACAAAGTTTCCCTCCAGTTGTAGAGGGTAACTTATAATCGAGCAGCACCACTGTAGGATTAAATATTTTAACCAAACTGCAAATATCTGCCGTGTCTTGATGTATCTGAAATTCATATCCTTCATCCTGAAAAAGCATTGCCAGCAACTCACACAAAGCCGTGTCATCTTCAACAAGTAAAATTCTAATCGGCTTTTCCATAAATCTAGCCTTTGTTTATACTAATATAACTAGATAAACCTTAAGCTAAATATGTTTTTATACCTGAAATCTTTGTAAAACATACGGTTTATAAAGCCTAAGCATATGGCCTCAAATGTTTTTTAAGCAATTCTCTTGCGCCATGTATCCTTGTTTTAACCGTTCCAAGTGGCACACCAAGCTCATCGGCAATTTCATGGTATTTATAACCTTCAAAATGTCTGATAAAAGGAACCAGATAAACTTCAGGTAATAACTGCAGCATCTTGGCAACATCTTTTTGTATAAATTCTCCTTCTGCGGTATTGTGCACACTAGATCTGCAGAGATCTTCGGAAGATAAATCATCTTTTGTGACGATTAAAGTATTTGTTCTTCGGCGGCGCCTGTAACTATTAATGAAAGTATTTCTCATGATGGTAAAGAGCCAAGCTTTGAGGTTGGTACCTTCATGAAATTGTTCTACATAGTTTAAGGCCTTTATAATGGTGTCTTGATAAAGGTCGTTCGCGTCTTCGAGGTTCCGCGTGAAGTTGTAGGCAAAAGCCCTCAATGGGCCTTCTTGCGCTAAGATCAAGTTGTCTAATTTTAAGTTCTGCATGTGTTTTTTATTTACAGAACAAGATTTTAAAATTGAATGTTTGCGGGATAAGTACCCCTTTTGCAAAGTTAAATACCTATAAGACACAGGTGTTTGGTCTAAAAAACTCACATAATTTAGTCAATGAAGGTTATTGCTTCTCCGCTAACTCGGCTATTTTCAAGCTTTCAATGGCGTCATCAAGGGTTACATTTAATTGGTGAGATGGATTTTCTATCTTGGTAATCAAGTCATATATAATTGATTTGAGACAATGTCCATAAATCTCAGACTTAGACTGTGTAATTTCAAATTCCGCTGAAATCATTTCATCTGCCTGATAATCTAAACCGCCAGCTTTTATACTGACATTATCCGTAGCTGAAGTATCTCCCCAACCTTCAGGTCTAGAAACATCAACTAAACCACTAATCTGTTCTGCATTAATAATTTTTAGTCCAGGAATGTGATTGAGTTTTTCTCTTGTAGCTGCATTTGCCAAAACTTTGATGCTGCCACTCATCGGTATCCAACCTTTTATTTCAACTTTGGCCAAATCATACATCAGCCTGATCGTTGTTTCTTCAAAAAAGCCTGGTCCAGAAAAAGAATGGTAGTGGCTTGCTATTAAGCCCTCATTGTACAATACCATTGCCGAAACCTGATCTACTTGTTGTTCATTCCGCCCATGCGAAGCCCCGTAAACCTTGGTAAATTTCTGATCGGTTAACGCATTAATGATATCAAAAAAATGTACCCCATGTTCTATGAAGATACCACCAGACACTTCTTTGTCCCAAAACCAATGTTCGGCTGGTAAAGATTCATCCTGTGCATAATTACTGACTATCGCATGGCGAAGTTTTCCAAATGTTTCTTCCTTGCTAAGTTTTATAAGTGCTTTAATGATTGGGTTATACCTCAACATGTGATCAACCATAATTACCTTGCCGGTTTCATGCTGTACTTGGCGCAAAGTTTCCGCCTCTTTCACAGTTATCGCCACTGGCTTTTCTAATAATACGTGTTTACCCGAGCGCATGGCAGCGCAAGCAATTTTAACGTGGAAAGCTGGTGGCGTAGCAATGCTTACAATATCTAAATCGTCATCGGCAATCAAATCCTCCCATTTATTATACTTCCTAAACTCTCCAGTTAATTCATCCTCAAATCTACCATCAGATGCCGCTGCTACCTTAACAGTAGCTAAAGTGTTCCACCAATGATGTAGAAACTTTCCAAATCCTCCGTATCCTACAATTCCAATTTGATATGTTTTCATAAAAATTCCTTTATAATTTATGCCCTATAAATGCCCAGTTTAGAGTCTGTTCCCTAACAGTGAAGCTGTTTTCTCCATAACAAGCTATCCCAAAAGATGTTCTGATGAATTATAAATTCTACAAAACCATATCCCACGTTGAACGTTAAAGCAAAAAAAGACAAAGCGAAATGGCAAGTTTAAAAGAACCCATCTTAAAAATATTAAGTAAAACTTACGAACCATTAACCATGATTGAACAGCGTTTTGCTCGTTATGACATGGCCTTTCGTACTGATGAGGCAGGCAGACCAATTCTGCTTTTCTTAGGTCAGAAAGATGTTAACGGAAAAATAAAAGGCGAACGTTATGCTCGACGATTGGTTTTTGATAAAGATGGGAATACCTTAAAAGATCATTGGGATAGTAAAGGTAAAGCTAGTGCCCAAAATAACGGCTAAACAAATTGCTTAAGCTTTAGGATCAGTTAACGAAAAATTAAATAAAATCAACTTTTTAACAGCGTTGATACAGTGATAATTAAAAATTGAGAAAATGAAAAGAACATATTTAAGCCTAGCTATTGCAGCAATAGCCCTTACCTACAGTTGTAACGATGGTAGCACCGCTACAACAAAAGAAGAAGCGGATTCTAACCTGAGGGCAAACTCAGAATCGACTATTAAAAATGATACAGCGAAGCCAATAGATTCAGGAGTTGTTCAGATCCAAAATACGTTTGCCATTAAAGCCGCAACGGCAAGTTTGATGGAAGAAGAAGCGGGTACGAGGATGATCAAAAGCACTCACAATCCAGTGGTACAGACTTTTGCGGCAAGAATGGTAAAAGAGCATAAAACAATGGCTAAGGAACTCGAAATCATTGCCAAAAAGCTAAACTTGAAATTGCCTATTGGCTTGCCTAGCGAAAAGGCAACGCCATTATCGAAATTGGATCAATCGAAAGGAGATCAAAAAGACAGGTTTTACGCGGATTTAATGGTAAAGGAGCACGACGATGCTATATTACTTTTCGAATTGGCAAGTCAGAATGAAACTGGATTGTTAAAAGAATTCGCCTTAAAACAACTACCAACCCTAAAATTACATAGAACTCATGCCCTTACTGTGCAGAAAATGATTCATGATATCAAAAAAAAAAAATTTGCTTGATAAAATAGTTTTTGTAAGTATCTAAGGATGGGATTCGTCCAGCCTTACCAATTATTATGAAGGACATCCATAATGGTTTTTAGATATTGGGAATCTTCACGAAATTTTCGTTAAAATTAAATCAACTTTAAACTAATAGTTAAAGTATTTTCGTGCAACTATACAATCAAAAACACTCAGCTTCAAAAAGGTTTCCTCCCAGATTCCTCCCAGATTCGTTCGGAGAATCGGCCTTTAAAGCAAGGTTTCTCGAACAACACTGGGAGAAGTCTCGAACAAACTAACTTTCAAACCGTTCAAATGCGGTCAAACCCAGTCAAATTCGGTCACGAAACTCCCAACAGCTACAAACCCTGCGCTTAGTCCCTATTTTAGGTTAAACATTTGGATAGAATGTACCGCATCCGCGATAAATGCCTGAAAAATAAAAAAACCAGAAAGAAGGGGTAACAAATCTTAGGGCCTGTTGATATAAATTCAAACGATCATTATTAACCTAAAAAAAACAGTTATGAAAAAGTTTATTAAAATAACCAGCCTTTTAAGTATTGTACTTGTTTCTCTTTTTGCTTGTAAAAAAGATGTAGCCGAGGTAAAACAGGAAGATAGATTTTCTGTAGGTCTACAAGTAGCTTCTGCTAGAGGCTCAGA
>SEDG01000866.1 GCA_004295885.1 Pedobacter sp.
TCAGCTTTTTTAGCATCTATTGTAAAAATACTTCTTACTTCAGTTTCTGGACGGATACTCTCATTCCAACTATAAGCTCCCTTTTTAGTAGAAGTGAAAATAGATTGTCTATTCCCAAAACCACCTGCAGCCTGTGTACGTTGAACTTCAGGAATACCGTAAGATGAAAATGCATCAATTAAAGAAGGATAAATGTATTTCCCTTTTAAATCAATAACCACATAACCTTTAGGGATTGCAGTTCCTGTTCCCACAGATTGAATAATTTTGTCTTTGATTAGCAACACGCCGTTGCTAATGGTTTGATTGGCGTTAACTACAATGTTTGCGTTTGTAAAAGCATACAATCCTTGTCTAATGTCATAAGAGCCATTTACGGGATAAGTCTGTTGAGCAAACAAAAATGCAGTAGAAAACACCAGCGATAGCGCTAGTAAAATTTTCTTCATAATGTTTTTAGTTGTTAAGTCCTTAAATCTATTGATAAATAAAGATTTAAATAAATTCTATCCTAGATTTTACAGAATTTCGGTAGAATACTTTATAAATGTCGGCTATTCTATAAACTCGAGAATCTTTAGGTGCTTAAAAACGAAAAAGTAAAGCATTTAGAAAGCTTTGCGCCTGCATTACGATATCCAGTCGAGCTGTGTGCGGATTTGCCGAAAAAGTATATCTAAACAAAAAAAGCTACCCATTTTTAAGTGGATAGCTTTATTAGAGGTTTCTAGACGATTAAAATCCGTAGCGGAAACCTAATTGGAATTGATATGGATTTCCTGATGGGTTTACAACACCAGAATTGTTTACACGGTAGTTGAAAACTTTGTTTGTCGTATCAAAATTAGGTACTGCAGGAGAAGTTACCACGCCAGCACTATTTTTTACTTCGGGGATACCTAAAGCATATAAAGCCTGAGAACCTAAAGTTTCATTAACTCCCCATTTCTTTTTAATTAAGTTACCTACGTTAAAAATATCTCCAGATATCTCGATGTTATGAGTTTTGTATAATTTAATTTTTTTGCTGATTCTCAAATCTACAATCCCGAAGAACTTATTGATACCGCCATTTCGCTCTGCGATTTTACCTTCGTTTGAAAGGATATAATCTTTCAGGCTTTG
>SEDG01000867.1 GCA_004295885.1 Pedobacter sp.
CACCAGCATCTTTACAGTGGTCCCTGTAATTATAGGCAGTTATTACACATAAAATTGCACTAACCAAACAGGTGATAATTCTTATTTTAAATTCGGTCTTGTTCATATATACGGTCGTGAAGTCCTTGAGATAGGCGCTGGTTAATTTATATTTGGTTTAGCTAGTTCAATATAGAAAAAAAGCTTAATCAAATATAATAATGGAAAAATAAATATCATCCTGTGCTATCTTGCTGTACTGCTTTATAGAAAATTCTTTGAGAATTATTATCTACGGATAATTTGCAAGAGCTTTGCCCTTACCAAGAACCACTACCTTGTTAAATAAACCTGTCCCGATAGCCATCGGGAGAAATGAATGCCGACCGATTTTAATCGGCTCGGCAGTAACGGAAAGCAGGGCTGCAACTGCGAAGGATTACTAACTTTCATTTCCCATTTCCTGTTTCAACCGATAAAAATAGAACTTTAGCCACAGGATAGAACAGGATGAAACTAAGCTAAGCAATATCGATATTAGGAACACCAAATAGATGAACAACATAAATCCCATCCTTATGAGCAACCACGCTCCGTTAAAAATTAGAAAAACTTACCTAAGCAAATTCATATTGGTGGCAATTATTGCTATAGCACTGCCTTTTTGCGCATCCGCGGATTTTATATTTCGTATAAAAAGTTTATTGAAGATTTAAAAAACCACAAAGAAGCTTACGCCATCCAAGTTAAAAACGATAAAATATACATTGTCGGCAGCGAAAAACGAGGGACTGCTTATGGCATACTAGAAATATCTAGACGAATTGGCGTATCTCCTTGGGAATGGTGGGCGGATTCGCACATTGCTAAAAAGACAACACTCACGCTTAAAAATGGACTTAACCTGTTTGAACATCCATCAGTTGTGCACCGAGGCATTTTTTTAAATGATGAAGACTTTGGCATTAATCCTTGGAGTTATTTAAACTATGAGCCTTCGAAAACAAAAGGGCAAATGGGTCCGAAAACTCACGCCAGAATTTTCGAACTATTGCTTCGCCTACGTGCCAACACGTTTTGGCCAGCTATGCACGAGGTTACGGAGGCTTTTTATCAAACAGCTGGTAATAAGGAAATGGCTGATAAATATGGCATTGTGATGGGAACTTCACACTGTGAGCCGATGATGCGTAACGCCAACACAGAGTGGAAAATCGATGGAAAAGGAAACTACGATTATGTGAATAATAGAGTTAGCGTATTAAAGTTTTGGGAAGAAAGAGTAAAACAATTGAAGAACTCGGATAACATCTATACCCTCGGCATACGCGGTGTACATGATGGCAAAATGCAGGGTGCAAATACGCTGCAAGAGCAGAAAGATGCCATCATTTCGATTTTCAAAGATCAGCGTGACATGATAAAAAACTTTTTGAATCCTGATGTTGAAAAAGTGCCACAGGTTTTTATCCCTTATAAAGAAGTACTCGATGTATATAATATGGGTTTAGAAGTACCT
>SEDG01000868.1 GCA_004295885.1 Pedobacter sp.
CTTCCTCAAGTAAGGAAATTATTGTTTGAAGGCAAAAATGGAGATGCAGTCAAACTGATGCGTAAAATGCAAGGTCCAAATACAAATATGTATCAGCCTTTGGCAAATGTAGTTTTAAAACAAAAATTAGTTGGCGAGGTAAGTAATTACACAAGAACCTTAAATATTGCTGAAGCAATTGCCACCACAAAATTTACTGTTGATGGTGTTGAATATACTAGAGAATACTTTTCTTCTGCGCCAGACCAAGTTATTGTGATGCGCCTAACTTCCAATAAACCAAAAGCAATTAACGTGAGTTTTGGTTTAAACAATGAATTAGAAGTTAAAGTGGCTGCAGAAGGAAATAATGAATTAGTATTAAAAGGCAAGGCAAGAACTTACTCAGATGAACGCAGAAGTCCAAAGCCAATCGTTTATTCAGATAGTTTGCGACACAACGGTATGCGTTACCAAACAAGATTAAAAGTGATTAAAACTGATGGGAAATTGAGTACTGATAGTTTGTTGAACGTGGCGGGCGCTTCAGAAGTTTTAGTTTTAATATCAGGTTCTACCAGTTATAATGGTTATGATCAATACCCGGATTTAAATGGTAGGGATGAAACAGTGATTGCTGTTAATTTCTTGAAAGCAGCAGGCTTAAAGCCCTATTTAACCTTAAAAAAAGCACACGTAAACGATTATCAATATTTCTTTAACAGAGTTGAATTGAACATCAACAATGTTGGAGATTTATTAGCCGATATACCTACTGATAGAAGATTGGCAGCTTACAAAACTGGCAAAGCCGATTTTGGGCTAGAAAAATTATACTTTGATTTTGGCAGGTATCTATTAATTTCTTGTTCTCGCCCAGGTGGGATAGCTGCCAATTTGCAAGGCATTTGGAATCCCTTAATCAGACCATCTTGGCGAAGTAATTTTACCACCAATATCAATTTGCAGATGAATTATTGGCCTGCGGAAGTTTGTAATTTATCAGAACTTACTGAGCCATTAATTACCCAGATCAAACACATGGCTGTTAATGGCAAGGCAACAGCTACTAATTATTATAAAGCTGCAGGTTGGGCAGCACATCACAATTCTGATATTTGGGCACAAACCAATCCTGTAGGA
>SEDG01000869.1 GCA_004295885.1 Pedobacter sp.
TCTCCCCCTTAAAACTTATTTACAACAGCGATAACAATACCTGTAATAATAATATTTGCAATGGCTAAAGGAATTAAACCCTTCCAACCTAAATTCATCAACTGGTCATAACGGAAACGAGGAATTGTCCAACGTACCCACATGAAGAAGAAGATAAATGCAAATATTTTGATGAATAACACAACAGTTCCAATTAATGCTGCAGTATTCGGACTAACCATTCCAGCAACAGTATCCATCCAAGGATAATTGTAACCTCCAAAGTATAAAGTTGCCATTACAGCTGATGAAACAAACATATTGATGTATTCAGCAAATAAATAGAAACCTAATTTCATTGAAGAATATTCTGTATGGTAGCCACCAATTAGCTCGGTTTCACATTCAGGCAAATCGAAAGGCGCACGATTAGTTTCAGCAAAAGAACAAACCATAAAGATTAAAAATCCTAATGGCTGATAAATTACATTCCAATGCCATCCGTGCTGTTGTGCAACAATTTCCTTTAAACTTAAGGTATTGGTCATTAAAAGCAGAGCGATGATAGACAAACCCATCGCCACCTCATAACTGATGTTTTGAGATGCAGCTCTGATTGCACTTAATAATGAATATTTATTGTTAGATGCCCATCCACCAATCATAACACCATAAACACCTAAAGATACTACTCCAAATAAATAAAGTACACCAACGTTAATATCTGTTACTTGTAATGGAACTGCTCTTCCGTTAATGGTTAAATCTTGTCCCCATGGAATAACTGCTGTACCAATACAAGCACAAAGCATTGCCAAACCAGGACCAACCATGAACAACCATTTACTTGCATTTGAAGGAATAATTTCTTCCTTCATGAACATTTTTAAACCGTCTGCCAATGGTTGCAAAATACCAAAGGGACCAGCTCTATCAGGTCCAAGTCTATCTTGTAAGAATGCTGCCACCTTACGCTCTGCATAAGTAGAATACATTGCTATTACCAAACTAATGGAGAACAGAATAGTCACCAGCAAAAACTTCTCGATTACAAAATTTATATCCATTAGAATTTAGTGCTTTTTTCTAGTTCAACTTTATTTGCTTCTTGTAAAGCTAAATTTTCTTTAATAACCGGT
>SEDG01000870.1 GCA_004295885.1 Pedobacter sp.
CAATGGAATAGGTGATTACTGCATTAAATAACACGCAGATCGTTATTAGGAGAGAGATAAGGGAGAAGTTTCCAATATCTTGTAAGGCCACTGCCAAAAAAATCATACAAAAACCAAATATTGCCAAGGTGATTACGATTTTATTTGAGCTAAAGCCTAAACGCTGTAACCTATGATGCACGTGATTTCGATCTCCTTTGAATGGTGGTTTTTTATGGATTATCCTGATGAAAAATATTCTTAACGAATCGAAAATAGGCACCATTAAAACAGCAACCGCTATGGAGGGTGCCGAGTTAAAATACGGTGTAGGTTTTGTACCAATCTTATTCAGTTCGATGAATTTGATGGCTAGCACCCCTGCAACCAAGCCAATGAGCAAAGCACCAGTATCACCCATAAAAATTTTAGCTGGCGAATAATTGAACATCAAAAACCCCATGACAGAGCCAAACATGGCAAAAGCGATAAATGCATAAGAATAAGCCCCCGCGATCGCAAAAAAGACACCAAAACTCAAGGTAGCCATGGCGCCAAGTGTTCCAGCTAGCCCATCCACTCCGTCTATTAGGTTAAATGCATTGTTTACAAAGATGATTAGCGCTATAGAAAACAAGCTTGCCCCTATTATATTTACATCCCACAAAAAAAATACGCCGTAAAAACTGGTTAACCTAAAATCTCCAGCAATTACTAAAATGATGGCCACCACAATCTGCAACAAAAACTTGGTACTTGGTCCGACACCATATAAATCATCTTTTAGGCCTAAAGCAAAAAGTATGATACAGGAGGTCAACAAAAAATTGGCTTGTTTATAATTTACCATTGCGGCAAATAACAAGGTTGTGATGGTAAAACTACAGAAAATGGCGACGCCGCCCAGTCTAGAAATGTGTAGCCGATGTGTTTTTCGATGTCCATCAGACCTATCAAATAAACGATATTTAATTGCGGTAAATATTACGGAAGGGATACCAGCTATAGATAACAGAAAAGATAAGCCAACGATGGCGATATAGTAAATTAGATGTCCTTGTAATAAATCCACGTTAATTATTAACTGTACGAATGGGCAAAATAGCTACTGGCAGTTAAATTAGTTAATTTTTATGTA
>SEDG01000871.1 GCA_004295885.1 Pedobacter sp.
CATTTGGATAAACTTCCCAATTTGGTTTAAGCCTAATTTGTGCAAACGTTGGATGATGAGGTTATCTAGGCGCAAGGCGCTAGGCGGCAAATTTAAGATGGCATTGTATTGCTGGTTAGGCGCAATGATTGGACTAACTTTTCCATATTTTGCAATTGCCCAAGCAGCGCCAATGGTATCTGCAATTGCAGCCCTGCAATGGTATCCTGATTCCCTTAACCTGTTTAAAATCGTTTGTAAATAACCTTTTTCTCCGCCCCATAGATGGGTGCAGCCCGAGGCATCTAAAATTAAGCCGTTGGGTAAATCTATAGCCACAATTGGCGTAAAACGGATGGCCCATTTACCAATCCGTGTCAATAACTTTTGTGCTAAACCCAATTGGTCGTCGAAAACCTGTACCTCTGGTACAATGGCCTTGGCATCTGCAAGGGCAGTATCTGCGAATATGCCTTGGGCTTCCGCTGCTTTACTTGCTGCAGTAATCATTATCCTGCCACGCACATTTGCGGTGAACACAAATACCTGTTCTTTCAATTCAGGCTTGCGGATGGCCAGCCAATCCGTTAATAAATTCGGAAATCCTATTACTACATACCTTTTCATCTTATCCCGCTTGTTTACTGTGTACTGAATTTATTGTTGTTGCTGTTTCAAAAACTCTAAAATGATTTTCTGCCCATTCCAATAAAAAGCTACCCGTATGTCCGTTGCGTACTTTTAGCAGGTTTACTTCCCATCGCGGTTGCCCAACACCAGGCAACCCATCTTCTAAGTCACTGGGTTGTGGTTTAATGTTCCAGCGAACGGTACAAGCGGTTGCCGATAAGCGCTTGGGTTCTTTCCTTAATAAAAAACCTGTTACCCTGCTTTTTTCTACGGCCAGCTGCAATCTTCTGCTTTGCGCAAAATCAATGTCGGGCAATTCGGCAATGACTACGGCTAAGCCTTCACATTTTAAGGCTTCTTCCATAACCCAGAGAATTTCTTTTTCTCGGTAAAGGTCGATGAAGATGGCTTGTTGTGGCAAAACGCCAAAGCTTTGCAGGGCAGGAGGAAAGAGCTTTCGGTTGCGGCTAATCCATAGACAAGGATTTCCAGTTTCCATTAATTTAG
>SEDG01000184.1 GCA_004295885.1 Pedobacter sp.
ATTTTAAATTTGATATAGACTAAGATGTAGATTATTATTTGTAGTTTTACAAATAATCAAACCATGCAAGAATTCTGGAATTCATTACAGCATTTCATTGACCCTGAAAAATTACTTAAAGAGGGTGGTTTTTATGTTGTTGTGTTTGTAATTTTTGCAGAAACCGGCTTATTCTTTGGTTTCTTTTTGCCAGGAGATTATTTATTATTTTTAGCAGGAATGTTTGTCGCAACTGGCAGACTGGATGTAAATATTTACGTTCTTGTTTTAGCTTTAATAGTCGCCGCAGTATCAGGTAACTTTACTGGTTATTGGTTTGGTAGAAAAACCGGTCCGGTATTATATAAAAGGAAAGATACCTTCTTTTTTAAGAAGAAGTACCTTAAAGCTGCAGAGCAATATTATAGAAAGCAAGGCGCTTTTGCTTTAATTATGGGCAGGTTTGTGCCAATTGTTAGAACTTTTGCTCCTATTTTTGCTGGAGTTGTAAGATTAGAGATTAAAAAATTTGCACTTTATAACATTGCTGGTGCAATATTATGGATAGCATCCTTAACTTTGTTAGGGTATTTTTTGGGCAGAAGTTTTGCCGAACAAATAGAAGAATATTTGGTTTATATTATAATAGGTTTCATTGCCATTACTACGATACCACTTGTTATCACTTTTGTGAAAAAACGAGTGACTAAAGCAGACGATGATGATGAAATTGAGATTGAAGAAGAAAAAAATGATTAAAGACGAACACCATCCATGGCATAACGTTTCTCCTGGTGAGAATTTACCAGAAACTGTAAATGCTATTATTGAAATTCCTAAAGGTTCAAAAGCGAAATACGAAATTGATAAAGACTCCAATCTGATTAAGTTAGATAGAGTCTTGTTTTCATCTGTAATGTACCCTGCAAACTACGGTTTCATTCCACAAACTTATTGTGATGATAATGATCCATTGGATATCTTGGTTTTATGTTCAGTAGATGTTTACCCAATGACAATTATTGAAGCAAAAGTTATTGGTGTAATGCACATGGTGGATAATGGCGAACAAGATGATAAAATCATTGCAGTTGCAAAAAATGATATGTCTGTAAATTATATCAATGATTTATCAGAATTGCCTCCACATACAATGAAGGAAATTGTTAAATTTTTCCAAGATTATAAAGCATTAGAAGAGAAGCAAGTAACTATTGAGCACCTTTTAGGCAAACGTTACGCCCACAAAGTGATTCAAGAAAGTATAGAGTTGTACGACAAAACTTTTAGAAACAAAGCTTAATGATTTACCCCGTCAGTATGTCAGTCATCGCAATTTTTAATGCATTTGTTCCTGTATCTGTATTAGCTATTGTTGCAACCCCAGGTGAAGGAGGAGGGCCAATTGGTTGGCGCCTAATATTTGCCTTATTCCTTGTGTTGTTAAATGGTTTTTTTGTTGCGGCTGAATTTGCGATTGTAAAAGTGAGGGCTTCTCAGATCGAGATTAAGGCTAAATCTGGTAGTCGGGTTGGTAAAATGGCTAAAAATATTGTTCATAATCTAGATGGATATTTAGCTGCCACTCAATTGGGTATTACATTAGCCTCCTTGGGTCTAGGTGTAGTTGGTGAAAAGGTGATGCATGAAATTATTCATGATGCATTGCTCAATTTTGGAATTGGCGAGGCTTTAATAACAACAATATCAACGGCAATTGCCTTTTCTATTATCACAATAATGCATATTGTGTTCGGGGAACTAGCTCCAAAGTCATTGGCCATTCAACGACCGGTCGCTACAACATTATTCGTTTCAGTACCGCTACAAATTTTTTATATAGTACTAAGGCCATTCATCTGGATGTTGAATGGTTTAGCGTCTATAATTTTAAGACCACTTGGTATTAATACCGCTGGAGGGCATGAATCATTACACAGTAACGAAGAACTACAATACCTTTTAGACCAAGGTAAGGAGAGCGGCGCTTTAGAAGATAATGAACATGAACTCATTAAGAATGTGTTTGACTTCAACGAGCGTGTGGTGAAAAATATCATGGTGCCTCGTACTAAGATATCTGGAATTGAATTGAGTACTTCAAAAGAAGAGGTTGTAGAAAAAATAATTGGCGAGGGTTACTCGAGAATGCCGGTTTTTGATGAGGTTATTGATAAAATTATCGGTATCATCCATGCTAAAGATGTACTACCACTTTTAGCCAAGAATAAAGACTGGGCTTTAAGTGACATCATTAGAAAACCTTATTTCGTTCCTGAAACAAAAAAAATTAACGACTTACTAAGCGAGTTACAGCAAAAACGCATTCAGATTGCCATTGTAATTGATGAGTTTGGTGGTACAGCGGGCATGGTTACTTTAGAAGATATTGTAGAGGAAATTGTTGGAGAGATTCAAGATGAATATGATGAGGAAAAACCAACAGTAGAAAAAATTTCTGATACAGAATTTGTAATCAACGCTTATGCAACGGTTTATGATGTAAATGAACACTTGCCTCATGATTTGCCTGAAGATGAAGACTTCGATACCGTAGGGGGATTAGTTTCCCACGCATTTGGAAAAATTCCGGAGGTTGGTGATAGCGAAGAATGTTACGGCTATTTATTCACCATTCTAAAAAAGACAGAACAAAATATAGAAACCATCAAACTTGAGTTAGTCATCAACAAAAGTGATATGGTTGATACGCATTAAATATCTTTAGCTAATGCATGTTTTTTATACGCCAGATATTTCTTCAGACGTTTATACTTTAAATGACGAAGAAAGTAAACACTGCAGTAGAGTACTCCGTTTAAATTTAGGCGATGTAATTCATCTAATTGACGGTATCGGTGGTTTATATGAAGCAGAAATAAGTGCCATTACCAAAAAGAATGTCCAGCTTAATGTAATCAACAAGCAAACGGAATTTGGTAAAAGGAACCATCACTTACACATCGCGATAGCGCCCACAAAAAATATCGATAGGTTAGAGTGGTTTCTAGAAAAAGCTACAGAGCTCGGTATTGATGAGATTACACCTACAATTTGCGATAGGTCTGAACGTAAAATAGTGAAGGAAGAAAGATTGGAGAAGGTAATCACTTCTGCAGTTAAGCAATCTTTAACGGCATATCACCCAAAATTAAATCCTACTACTTCATTTGCTGACTTGATGAAACAAAATAGCGATTCTGTAAAAATGATTGCTCATTGTATGGAGGGAGAAAAACCTTACGTCAATCAAATAGTAAAACCATTTCAATCTTATTTAATTTTAATTGGCCCAGAGGGAGATTTTACTCGTGCAGAACTTGATATCGCTTTGCAAAATGGTTACAAACCAGTAACTTTAGGTAATACCCGATTGAGAACAGAAACAGCTGCATTAGCTGCTTGTTTTGAGGCTAATTATATAAATAGATGAAATTGATTGACGTTTTTAGATTTATGATTTACGGTTTAGGAAACTCATACCGTAAACCTTCCGCCTTCCGCCTTTTGGCTTTAGTCTTTAGTCTTTCAGCTTTATTCTTTCTAACCAGCTTTACTGCCCCAACTTATAAAATGGGTAAATTAAAATATAGTGGTGGAGGAGATTGGTATGGAAACAGAACCGCTTTGCCTAACTTAATTGATTTTTGCAATAAAAATATATCAACCAATTTTTCTGCTGATGAAAGCATAGTAGAAGTAGGAAGTGCCGAATTATTTAATTTTCCATTTGTTTACATGACTGGACATGGAAATGTGATATTTAATGACCAAGAGGCAAAGAATCTTAGGAAATACTTAATAGGTGGAGGGTTTCTGCATATTGATGATAATTATGGATTGGATAAATTCATCAGGCCTCAAATGAAAAAGGTGTTTCCGGAATTGAGTTTTGTCGAATTGCCCTCAAACCATAAGCTATATAATCAGAAATTTAAATTCCCGAACGGATTACCAAAAATCCATGAACATGATGGTAAACGTCCACAAGGTTTTGCTTTGGTTTGGCAAGGAAGGGTTGTTTGTTATTACACATTTGAGTGCGATTTAGGGAACGGATGGGAAGATCTTGGAACATATCCAACCGATACGCAAGAAAGCAGGAATAAAGCGCTTAAAATGGGCGCAAATTTAGTTCAGTATGCATTAACGCAATAAAGATGTACCAGATAAAAGTAAACGATAAGTATAACTTTAACATCAATACAGATAGTGATGGTATTAGAGTTAATGGTGAAGATGTAATTTTAGATACAATAAGTTTAAATGAGCACACTTCTAGTGTTCTTTACAATAATAAGCGTTATAACGTTGAATTGGTGTCGCTTAATAAGGAGGAGAAAACGGCAACTATTAAAGTCAATGGTAATATTTATAGTTTAGCAATTAGCGATCAGTTTGACCAGCTTTTAAAACAACTGGGAATGGATAACCTAGTTGCTAGTAAAATACTTCAAATTAAAGCTCCAATGCCGGGGTTGGTATTAAATGTATTGGTTGCTGAGGGGGCTGAAATTAAAAAAGGAGATAATCTTTTAGTGTTAGAAGCGATGAAGATGGAGAACATGATTAAATCGCCAACCGATGGCATAATTAAAAAGATAGCAATTGCACAGGGAGATAAAGTAGAGAAGAATGAACTGCTCATCAGTTTTGTATAAAAAGGAAAAGGCTCGATAAATTTATCGAGCCTTTTCCTTTTATAATGTGTTTGTACTATCGACCGTTCTTAAATTGTGGTTTTCCAGAAGATCTAATTTCAGCTTTACCCAACATTGTCATCGCACAACGGAAGCCAATGTCTGCAGTAGAATCGTCTTCTTGCAAATGTCTTCTCGTAGCTGGATTTAGCCATTGCGCTTGATCATCCCAAGAACCACCTTTGTAAACTCTAGATTTATCATTAACTAAAGTAGTTACGCCATAAAGGTTGCTTTGTGGGTCACGGAAACCTCTTTGATCTGCAGTAAATGCAGCTGAGCCTGTTGCAACTGCAGCTGCTTTGCCAGCCTGTAATTCTTCCCAAGTTTGTTTTTTAGCAGAGTTAGCGGTAACCATTTGTGGTTTGCCGTACTTGTCCATTTTTAATTTTGCATTAGCTGGGTCTCTATCTTTATTTTGATATTGGTTACCCCTGTATGGGTTTAATGCGTCTGCTTGTTCATAAGTTGCAGCACGATAAACATCGCTAACCCACTCATTCACATTTCCAGCCATGTCATATAACCCGAAATCATTTGCAGGATAGTGTTTAACCTCGCTTGTAAATGCGGCCTTATCATTTAAAGATCCACCAACACCCATATAATCTCCTTTAGCTCTTTTAAAGTTGGCTAAAATCATCCCTCTGGTAGATTTTTTAGCAGAAGTAATGCCTAAACCATTCCAAGGATATATTTTTTTCTCATTTACGTTTTCATATTGAGTATTGCCAATTAAACCTAATGCTGCATAACTTTGGTAAGCTGGGTGTCTTAGATAGTTGTTTACGTAAGGCTCATTAAAAGATAAAGGTCTACGCCAAACTAAAGTATCCGGTAATTCTTCATAATAGTATTGCGCATCGGTTGGGTAACTGCGTTTTATCCAATTTAAGTATTCCAGCCAGTTGGTGTTAGAAACCTCTGTTTCATCCATATAAAAAGAACTTACTGTAACCTCCCTTTTATAGTTCAAGTTACTCATGTCTTGTCCAGGAATATCAACAGCACTCCCGCCCATAATAAATTGACCACCTTCAATTTCTACTAAGCCGGTCCCTGCGGGGCCGCGTCTATATTTAGCAACCTCAAATCCCCCATTAGATTTGTCATTGTAAGCATAACCAGTTTTATTAGAAACACTTTGACTGTCATTTTTTTTCAATTTACACGAGGTAAAAGATGCGATGACAAGTAAAAATGCAAAAGAGTATAAGTATGTTTTTTTCATAATTGTGCTTTTGTAACACCTAATTGATAAAATTACATAAAAAAAGAGCTATCCGCCAAAAAAAATCTTTTTTATTTGACCGTTAGTTAAAAGTCAAAATTTTTTCCGCGAGATAGATTATATCGCTATTTACTCAATTTTTCATAATAACTTGAAACGTAATTAATTAACGTTTATTGTTTTTTAAAAATGCCAAGCATGTAATCAATAACTTCATCTAAAATATAGATTTTTAAAACTTTGAAATAAGTAAACACTATGTTAACTTGCATTCCGTTATATGTCTATAATTAACTAATGAATCTGAAGTATTTTAGCACTGCTGTTTTTAGCATGTTTTCTTTGGCAATGTACTGTGGTGTTAAACTACAAGCACAAGTTGTGCAGCCAGGTACTCAGACTAATGGTAGCCAATCAAATAACGTTACAACTGCTGTTCCCTTTTTATTGATTATTCCTGATGCTCGAACTGCAAGTATGGGTGATGCCGGTGTAGCCGTACAACCCGATGCGAATAGTGCGAGTATAAATCCATCGAAATTAGCTTTTTTAGATAAGCCCTATGGGTTTTCTGCATCTTATAGTCCTTGGTTAAAGAGCTTAGTACCCGATATCAATTTGGCCTACATTAGTGGTTTTTATAAACTTAATGATCAAAGTACATTAGCAGGTTCATTGAGGTATTTCTCATTAGGACAAATTCAACTGGTAGATGCTGGACAGAATGATTTAGGGATTTACAGTCCAAATGAATTTTCTTTTGATGCCACTTATGCAAAAAGATTTGGAGATGAATTTGCATTAGGGACTACGGCTAGATTTATCTATTCGAATTTAACATCTGGACAGTTTTCTGCTGGACAAGAGACCAAAGCAGGTAAAGCTTTAGCGGTAGATGTTTCTGGATTTTATAAGACACAAACAGTTTTGTTTGGTAAAGATGCCATTGTATCAGCTGGTGCTAATTTTTCAAATATTGGAACCAAGATAAGTTATGTTGATGGTGGTCAGAAATTTTTTCTGCCGACGAATATGAAGTTAGGTGCAGCAACCACGTTAATAGTTGATGATTACAGCCAATTTACTTTTGCTTTAGATTTTAACAAATTGATGGTGCCAACGCAACCAATTAGAGATACAAATGGAAATATTATTTCAGGCAAAGATCCTGATCGTTCTGTTCCTGCTGGAATTTTCGGCTCTTTTGGCGACGCACCAGGCGGATTTAGTGAAGAATTAAAAGAAGTGAGCATTGGCTTCGGAACAGAATATTGGTATAATCAGCAATTTGCGCTAAGAGCAGGATATTTTTACGAAGCCCCAGAAAAGGGTGATCGGAGATACTTTACTGTTGGAGCTGGATTAAAGTATAATATTTTTAATATCGATTTTGCTTATTTATTGGCAAATCCACAAAAAAGTCCGCTTGCTAATACGCTAAGGTTTAGCTTATTATTTAATTTCGGCGATACAAAATAATGAAAATTAAGGTAGGTTTTGGTTTTGATGTTCACCAATTAAAAGACAATCATCCGTTTTTTGTAGGCGGTGTAAATCTAGAACACCATAAAGGCGCTTTTGGTCATTCTGATGCAGATGTTTTATTACATGCCATTTGCGATGCACTTTTAGGTGCTGCAAATTTGCGAGATATTGGCTTCCACTTTAAAAATACCGACCCACAATGGAAAGGGATAAGCAGCATTGTATTGCTGAAAGAAACTGTAAAATTAATTAGAGAAAAAGGTTGGGAGATTGGAAATATTGATGCGATGTTGTGTCTTGAGGCACCAAAAATCAATCCTCATATCCCTAAAATGCAAGAAAATATTGCAACCGCAATTGATATTTCTATTGATGATATTTCTATTAAGGCTACAACCAACGAACAGATGGGTTTTATCGGCAGGGAAGAAGGTGTGGTTGCTTATGCAGTTTGCTTGATAGAGAAACAGTAAAAAACCGGCACCATTTTTCAATGTAATGCCGGACCTTAAAACCGTCTACTAAAGTCGACAGCAATGAAATATATTCTTACTCTAGATATCCAAACTTACCCTCGTTGTAGTCGGCTAGTGCTTGCTGAATTTCCTCAGGTTTATTCATTAAAAAAGGGCCATAAGCAGTAATCGGTTCATCAATAGGCTCACCGCTTAAAATTAAAATCACACTATTTTCTAATGCTTCTAATTCTATGTTCTCACCTTCATTTTTAAAGTGAATAAATTGGTCTGTTTTAGCAGTTTCAGCCCCATTTATTTTAACGTTACCTTCGATTATTACGAACCCTGTATTAAAATTAGCTGGAAAATTAAAATCAGCTTTCGAACCTTTATTAAGTCTTGCATTATACATTTCGATGGGTGTGAAAGTAGAAACACTACCTTTTGTGCTATGGTAATTTCCAGCAATAACTTCAACTGCACCACCATTTTCTGGTAAAACAAATTTTTGAATATCACCTTGTGCAACCCCCTGATATTTGGGCTTGCTCATTTTATCTTTCGCTGGCAGATTTACCCAAAGTTGCACCATTTGAAATAATCCACCTTCCTTACTGAATTTTTTTTCGTGATATTCTTTATGTAAAATTCCGCTCGCTGCAGTCATCCATTGCAAATCTCCTGGGTAGATAATACCACTATTGCCTGCGCTGTCATGATGAGCAACAGCTCCATGATAAGCTATGGTCACAGTTTCAAATCCACGATGTGGATGAACACCAACACCACGAGGTTCGTTACGAGCAGAAAATTCAATCTTCGCATTGTAATCAAGCATATAAAATGGACTCATGTTCAATTTATATCCGCTAGGGAAAAAATTGTGTACCCTAAAGCCATCGCCAACCATATGTGGCGCAGGTGGATTTAGTATTGCCGAAACTTGTCTTACATTTTTCATTGAATCTCCTTGCTCTTTATCTTTTTGCTTTGGTCTTTCAGCTTATTAAGCTTGTTTTACAAACTGCAATTCACCTAAAATTTTAACTTCTTCACTTACCATTACACCACCAGTCTCTAAAGCGGCATTCCAAGTTAAACCAAAATCAGAACGGTTTAATTTTCCGCTTAAAGTAAAACCAGCTTTAGTTTGTCCCCAAGGGTCTGTTGCTATACCGCCAAATTCTGCTATTAATTTTACTGGTTTAGTTGTTCCTTTAACAGTCAAATCGCCAGTCACTTTATAGTCGTCGCCATCTTTTTCAACAGCAGTTGATTTAAATTCTATACTTGGAAATTGTTCTGCGTCAAAAAAGTCAGCACTTTTTAAGTGATTGTCGCGGTCAGTATTTCCAGTATCCAAAGAGCTAAGTTCTCCTTTAAAAGAAATCTCTGCATTTGTAAATTCATCACCTTCAGAAGTTAAGTCGGCCGAAAAAGATTTCAAGCTTCCGGTAACTGTAGTAATCATTAAGTGTTTTACTTTAAATTGTAATTCGCTGTGGGTTGGGTCCAATGCCCATTTAGTTGTTGCCATGATATTTTTGCTTTATGTTACGTTTAAATTAATAACACAAAGTTAAGGCAGGTTGTTCAGCTACACATTGATGTATGGTAAGAAAAAAGGCTTATGTTCAATGGCTTATAGTCCATAGCTAAAAGTTTAGAGATGATGGGAAAGGGTTCAGGCCATTAACCATAGGCCATTAACTATTAACCAATTCTACCTAAAATGTTTCTTAGCTAAATCTTTTCTTACTCTACTTAAAGATTCTGGGGTGATGCCTAAATAAGAGGCTATCATCCATTGAGGTACACGCAAAGTGAGATTTGGGTACAGTTTAATGAAATCTAAATATCTTTCTTCAGCAGTTGCCGATAACAGCATATTTAATCTTTTTTGCATGAAACGAATGGAGTTATGCAACATCAAAATGTTCAGTTCTAATATTTCTGGAACGATATGTTTGATGGCTGGGAAGAAATCCTTTTTTACCACAACCACTTCTGTGTCTTCAATAGCGTCGATATAAAATACTGAGGGCTCACTAAAAACTGAGGTATCTCTGTCTGATAACATCCAGTCTTCTGGTGCAAATTGGATGATGTGTTCCTTGCCTTTTTCATCAATGGAAAAATATCTTAACAGACCGCTATTTACAAAGTATGCTTCAGACTTTAAATCGCCAGCGCTCAATAGGACTTGACCTTTTTTGATGGTTTTAGTTTTTAAGCAACTAACGGCTTCTGTTGCCTGCTCGTCGGTAAGAGTTAATCTTTTCTTTAGGTAGGCTGCAAATTTGTCGAGCATTGGCAATTATTTCTTGGGCTGAGGAATATTATCAAAGTTTGCTGCACATTTACCACAGCCAGAAGCGCATCCATCACTTTTTGGAGAAACAGAATGATAAATCATTCTACCAACATAAAATAATGCGGCGATGAAAACGATAATCATTAAGATGAACTGGATATCCATAACACAAAATTACGATTTATTAAATAGGAGGGTTCAGATTTGTGTAAAAATTGTTAAAGAACAATGATAAAGGAACAAGGAGCAATGAAAAAGTACACTAGCTTGTACGCCCAGTCTTTCATCTTTGCTCTTTTATCCTTCCTCCAATAGCCCAACCGTACCGCCAACCCAGTCAAAATCTGCATTGTACCGAACACCAATCATTTTGCCTCTACTTAATCTTCCTAAATTAATGCAAAGCTGAGGTTCTCCGCCTTCTGGCCACAAGTACATCATTCTAATTTCTGCTTTTACCCCTGCATCTGGTGCTTCAACTACGGGTTCATAAGTAACTTTACGTTGTAAAATCCAATTTTCTGGGTCTTTAATCGC
>SEDG01000185.1 GCA_004295885.1 Pedobacter sp.
GATCGCTTATTTAATTTCAAACTGCAAACCACTTAGATACCGATAAAGTCCTTCCTCATTTTCCATCAGTTCGTTGTGAGTACCCGATTCGATAATACTACCTTTTTCCATCACGATGATTTTATGAGCTTCGCGAATGGTGGATAATCTATGCGCAATGATAATCGAAGTACGGCCTTTCATGAGTTCCTCTAGCGCTTCCTGAACCAATCTTTCAGACTCAGAATCTAAAGACGATGTGGCTTCATCAAGAATGAGTATCGATGGGTTCTTTAACAAGGCTCTCGCAATAGCTATCCTTTGTCTTTGTCCGCCAGAAAGTTTTACACCACGTTCGCCGACTATAGTTGCATATCCCTCTGGGAAAGACGTGATAAACTGATGTGCATTTGCACGTTGTGCAGCGAGCATGATTTCATCTTTAGTAGCATTTAATCTGCCATAGGCGATGTTTTCAAGAATTGTACCGCCAAACAACATCACATCCTGTGGCACAATAGCCACTTGATTACGAATGTCAGTTAAAGCATAATCACTAGCTGGTTTGCCATCAAACATTATTTCACCAGCTTGCGGATGATAGAACTGTAAAATCAAGGCAGCTGTTGTAGTTTTGCCAGAACCACTAGGGCCTACTATAGCTACCCTTTCGCCAGCTTTGGCTTCAAAGGAAATGTTCTTCAAAACCGCCACTTCTGGTCTAGCAGGATAAGAAAAGTGAACATTATTAAAGGCTAAGTCGCCAACTATCTTTTGTTCAACATAGTCGACATGTTTGGTGATAGAAACGGCTTCGCCTTGCTCGGCTAAAATTTCTAAAACTCTTTCGCTCGCACCTACAGTCTTCTGGATATTGGCAAACATCTCTGGAAAACTTCCCAGAGAACTGGCTAAAAACATAGCATAAAGTGAAAATTGTAAAAGATGACCGAAAGTAATTTCGCCATGGCTTACCAATATACATCCATATCCAATTACACCTAAAATACCTCCGAAAAGACATAGTACGATAAAAGAAGAAAACATCCCCCTGAACTTTGCTCCTTTTATGGCGATGTTAGCCACTTCACGGATGGCCTTGCTATATCGTCCAGCCTCAAATGGTTCGTTAACAAAAGCTTTTACATTCGCAATGCCCATCAATGTTTCGTCTACGATTATATTAGATTCTGCTAATTTATCTTGCGCCTGACGAGAAATTTTCTTGATAAACCTACCGAAGAATACCGCGGCAACAATAAGCACTGGCAAAACGATAAGTAAGGCGAAAACAAGCTTTTTAGAAATAATAGACATGAATACGATGCCACCTACTAATAACACCGCTTGCCTAATCATTTCCGCAATGGTGGTAGTAAGTGTATCTTGTACTTGCGAAAGATCTGCTGATATTCGGCTATTAAGTTCACCCACTCTTCTTCCTGAAAAGAAATCCATTGGAAGTGTAATCAATTTCAGATAGGTATCTTTCCTAATATCAGCCAACGCTCGTTCGCCAACACTCACAAACCATAAAATTCTAAAAAATGAAATAATGGCCTGTATCACCAATACCACAAAAGCCAACAACAATATGCCCGTTATGGTACTTGGCAAAAAATCGTTGGTACGTTTGCCTTGAGCTGTATCTATTAGCGCTCCAACAAATGAAGGAAATGCCAAGCCTACCAAACTTGATAATAAAAGAAAGAATAATGCGGCAATGAATTTTCCTCGGTATGGCCTTAAGTAACTCAATAGTTTTGCAACATGGCTTAAGGTCTCTCTGTTCAACTTTGCTTTAGGCAATTCGATACCAGCCGCGTTACCGCTATTTAATTTTTGTCTTGCCATAATATGGATAATAAAATAGTATTGATGCTAGATTTAGCGCATAACAAAAGTACGGATAACTTTTTATCGTGCTTGTTAACTTTTTGGGCTTTGCCGATGAAAACAGGCATTTCGCCGTGAGATACCAAGATTAAAGTGCCATCAAAATCTTTCAATGCATCTTTAATAATGTCTTTCGTTTTCATATCCAAGTGATTGGTAGGCTCATCCAATATTAAAACATTTACTGGCTCTAACAGCAACTTAATCATTGCCAAACGAGTTTTCTCACCACCTGAAAGAACTTTTACTTTTTTTGTGGTATCATCACCGCTAAACATAAAAGCCCCTAAAAGGTCTTTGATTTTGATAGAGCCATCAGTCAATGGAATCTGATCAATGGTTTCGAATACCGTTAAATTCTCATCCAGCAATGCCGCCTGATTTTGCGCAAAGTAACCAATTTTAGCGTTGTGCCCTACTTTTAAACTTCCTTCAAAATCGATCTCGCCCATAATGGCTTTAATCATGGTCGATTTACCCTCGCCATTTTTCCCTACAAAAGCAATTTTCTCTCCACGTTCAATCACCATTGATGCTTTAGCAAAAACGGTATGGTCGCCATAAGTTTTGGTCGTGAGAAATAACCATCACTGCATTTGCAGAATTCATCAAGAAATCTTCTAACCATTGAATACTTTCGATATCCATGTGGTTGGTAGGTTCATCTAATAAAATAAGGTCGGGTTTTTTCAATAATATTTTAGCCAACTCAATACGCATGCGCCATCCGCCAGAAAATTCCGAAGTTTGACGAGTAAAATCTTTACGTTCAAAACCCAATCCTTTTAGTACTTTTTCAACCTCAGCATCGTAGTTGGTTTCTTCAATCGAATAAAACTTTTCGCTCAACTCAGATACACGCTCAATCAATTTCATGTAGTCGTCACTTTCGTAATCGGTACGAATGGTCAACTGCTCATTCAATTCGTCAAGCTCCTTTTGCATTTGGTTTACTTCCTCAAATGCCTTCATCGTTTCCTCAAAAACAGTAACCTTATCTTTTGTTAGCAAATGCTGAGGTAAATAGGCAATTACAGCCTCTTTCGGACCAGTTACATTACCAGAAGTAGGTTTGGTTGCACCAGCAATAATTTTTAGAATGGTAGATTTACCCGCACCATTTTTACCCATCAGGGCGATTTTATCATTCTGGTTAATCGAAAAGGTAACGTCGCTGAAAAGGGTTGTTCCGCCGAATGAAACGGAAATATTATTTACATTAATCAAAATTGGCTATTTTAAATTGGCTGCAAAGATAAGGGAATTGAGTAAATTAAGAATAGAAAACCATTCATTTCATCACATCAGTATGCTTTCTTACAATTTTAAGCCCTTGGTAATGTAAAACAAAACTTGCTGCCTTCCCCTATTGCACTCTCCACACAAATCATTCCTTTCTCTGCTTCGATGAAATCCTTGGAAATGGCAAGTCCCAATCCAGATCCTGATTTGTTCTGTCCATCCGTCGGTACTTGAAAATAACGGTCGAACAATCTTTTCTGATACTTCTCTTCTATCCCCTTACCAAAATCTTTTACTGAAAATTCAATCTGCCCATTTTTTTCTATTACTTCAATCACGATTTTAGATTTTTCTGCGCTGTAACGCAAAGCATTAGAAAGAAAATTAACCATTACCCAAGCTGTCTTTTGTACATCAACATTAACTTCAGGTAATTGCTCACTACAATTCAGTTCCAATTGAATCATTTTCTGCTCTGCCTGAAATTTTACAGCATCAATAGCGAAACGTACAATTTCAATTGGTTTGGCCAGTACAAAGCTTAACTTTAGGTTACCACTTTCTACTTGTGATAGATCTAAAAGTTCGCTGGTGATTTTCAATAATCGATCGCTGTCTTCTTGAATATGTTGTAGCAGTTCTTGTTGCTCACTATTCATGTCTCCAACACGTTTATCTCCCAATAATTTTAGGCTCATTTTTATTGACGATAGTGGGGTTTTAAGTTCATGAGAAACTGTAGCGATAAAATTTGTTTTGGCTTGATCCAGCTCTTTAAACTTGGTTACGTTCTTTAACACATATACATTACCTACAGATTGAGTAGCTGTCATCAATGCTTTTTCTTGTCGGGCTACCAGATTAGGAACAACGATTTCTCTGCTTTCTACCTGAAAATACGATTCCTTTTCATCAGCATAGATTTTCAGAATCTCATTTTCTGAGCTGTGGTTAATCAATTGAGCTAATAGTTGGTTTGTCTTGGCAAGCTCGTTGGCATTTTGTCCGACAACTTTTTGCTCGTCTAGTCCCAAAAGTTTTGCCGCAATTTGGTTCAAGAAAAGGATTTCATTTCTCTCATTTACACCAATGATGGCATCACGCATCTGGGCAATAATGGCTTCAATTCTAGATTTCTCTGATTTTATCTTCGAAAGATTACTGTTTTCCCAATCATTTAGCTTTTTAGCCATAGCATTAAAAGAAACGGCCAATTCAGAAAACTCATCATTATTATTGAAATGTAAACGTTCTAGATAATTTCCATTACCAACTTGTTTAATAGCCTGTCCAAATTCTGCCAGTGGGTTGGCTACAAATCCAGGAAAGTTAACCACAAAAGTAAATAACACAATGAAACAAAAGGATGCCGCTATAGCGATGAACATTTCGGCACTAGCATAAGCTTTATTCGCCTCTTCGTTTTTGTAATCGATGGCTTGCATATTTACAAATTCTATTTGAGCAAGCGCAGAGCGGATTTCCTTTTCTGCAATTTTATGTTCCTCATCTCCAGCAACAGACAACAATTTAGTGTAGGCGATTGTCAGCCTATCTACTGCATTTTTTTCACCAGCTTCGGTAATGTTCTTTTGCTCTAAATCGAGGTTATGCTCAAAAAGCTGTCTACCAGTTTTTGTTAATGGATAATTTGCTTCATCAATTACGCTACGCATTTTTGCGACATAGCCAATTGTTTTATAATTGTCTTTTAAAATCAGTTTCGACTTTGAAGAAATTTGGTTTAAAAAGTATAGGGCAATACCACCAAAAATAAGTACAATGAAGAACAACAGGCCAAAACCTGCCCTCAGTTTAGTCTTGATTTTCATAGTTTTCTATTTTTAAAGGTACCATTGATTGATTTTTTTAGGATAAAATGACCAAATCGATTTCCTTGGTCGCTAAGTTACGTAACAATTGATTGAAGATCGCGGTGCGAAGGATAACCTGAAAAATATTAAGGTGAGGTTTTCCGATACATATTGTAGTGATTTCCTTTTCTGTCGCCATGTCGATGATGGATTGCGCAATCGTGTTACTCTTTACTTTAACCACATCTGCACCTAACTCGGTTGCCAACTTAAAATGATTAATTAAATGACGTTGTTTATCCAACCTGATTTTGTCTAAACTTTCACTATCGCTCTGCACATAAAGTACAGTCCAAGGCGAATGATAGTAGGAAGCTAGTCTCGCTGTTTTTCGAATCACAATTCCTGCAGTTTCCACATTTGAAGAAATGCAGGCTAAGAAATTTTCCGGTCGAAGTTTTAGCGACTTGGGAATCTCTGCATGAATTTTACGTTCTACTTGATGTACCACCTCCTTTAAAGCAAGTTCACGAAGCTGCAAAATTTTGTCGGGTCTAAAGAAATTACCTAATGCCTGTTTAATTTTACTTTGGTCGTAGATTTTACCTTCCTTTAACCTATTCACCAACTCGTCCGCCGTTAAATCTATATTTACAATCTCATCTGCAATTTCTAATATTTTATCAGGAATTCTTTCTTTTATGCTTATGCCCGTAATTTGCTCAACAGCCTCATTTATACTTTCTAGATGTTGGATATTCACAGCTGAAATTACACTTATCCCTGCGTCCAGTATATCGAATACATCTTGCCAGCGCTTCTCATTTTTACTGCCCTCTGCATTTGTATGCGCCAATTCATCAACAATTACTATTTCGGGGTGTCGGTTGATAATTGTTTGCACATCCATTTCTTCAAGTGACTTGCCTCTATAAAAGATGTTTTTTCTTGGAATAATCGGGACACCAGCCACAAGTGCTTCCGTCTCTGAGCGTTTGTGCGTTTCTATATAACCAATGCAGACATCAATTTCGCCACGCAATAAGGCATGTGCTTCCTGCAGCATCCGATAGGTTTTACCCACGCCGGGGCTCATACCGATGTATATCTTCAGCTTTCCCCTTCTTGATTTTTTAACCAAATCCAAAAACTTAATTGCCGATTCAGCTTTGTTTTCTTGCATAGTTGTTTCTGTTTGGGAAATAGAAAATAGGTAATTGATTGGATGCAGACGATGAGTCTAGCCATTTATTTGCAACTTGCCATTCCCTATTTACTACCTGTCTATTCCCTATTCCCTATTTCCTACCTGTCTATTTCCTATTCCCCATTCCCTATTTACTACCTGTCTATTCCCTATTTCCCATTCTCCGATAACTCATCCAAAGCAATATTCAATTTAAGCACGTTGACCGAACTTGGCCCAAACATCCCTAAAAAAGGACCTTTTGTATTTTTAACTACTAGTTCAGCTACTTTACGTTCGTCAATTTTACGTATGGCGGCAATCCTTTTAATTTGGATGACAGCACCTTGTTCAGAGATATTTGGATCAAGGCCACTTCCGGATGCTGTTACCATATCCGATGGAATATCTGCCTTTTTGATGCTTGGATTAAATTTCAACAAGGTGTCTATCCTGTTAGCAACTTCTTTCAAGTAAGCTTCATTTGACGGGCCTTTATTGGAACCTGCCGAACCTGCGGCGTTATAGTTTACTGCTGATGGTCGACCCCAAAAATATTCGGGTTTAGTGAAAGATTGACCAAGCAACGCGTAGCCTACTACTTTACCATTTTTGGTGATTTTTTCACCACGACCATTTCCTATGGAGAATTTTCCAGCCAATGCAATACTCATTGGATATAATATGCATAACAGTACGATTAATACGAGTGTTAAGCGGATAGATTGTATGATATATTTTTTCATTTTATTTTGAGTTAGTGTCATCCTGACCTTGTCTAAGGATTTGTACGCTGGATGACGATGTTATTTTTACTTTGATTGAATTTCTAATAGATTATTCGTTGCACTCAGAATGACAAAATTGGTTACACAAATAATCCCACTACCAAATCAATTAATTTAATGCCAATAAAAGGTGCCACTACTCCCCCTATTCCATAGATGAAAAGGTTTCTCCGCAATAGTGCTGTCGCACCAATCGGTTTGTAATCAACCCCTTTTAATGCCAGTGGAATTAAAATTGGAATAATGATGGCATTAAAAATTACGGCCGACATGATTGCACTTTCTGGACTGTGAAGCGCCATGATATTTAATCCTTGCAATGCAGGAATGGAGGCGATAAATAAAGCTGGTACAATAGCGAAATATTTAGCCACATCATTAGCAATAGAAAAAGTTGTTAAAGTACCACGGGTGATGAGTAATTGTTTCCCAATCTCCACAATCTCGATTAGTTTAGTGGGATCGTTATCCAAATCGACCATGTTACCTGCTTCTTTTGCGGCTTGGGTACCGCTGTTCATGGCTACACCAACATCTGCCTGTGCCAATGCAGGGGCATCATTTGTTCCATCGCCCATCATTGCTACTAGCTTACCAAGCGCTTGCTCATCTTTAATATAGTTCATCTTATCTTCAGGTTTAGCTTCTGCGATGAAATCGTCAACACCAGCTTTTTCGGCAATGTATTTAGCGGTTAGTGGATTATCTCCAGTTACCATTACGGTTTTTACACCCATTTTACGTAAGCGTTCAAAACGTTCGCTGATTCCTGGTTTAATGTACGCAAGCATCTGTAAACTTCTTGATAATTACTCCATCGGTTGGACAAAAATTGGTCGCTTTACGGTTGCCGATAGTTATGGTGCCTGTTTTATCCAATAGCAAAACATCTATATCACCAGCAGTTTCTACAGCCTTGCCAGATTTGGTAATCACATTAGCCCTTAACGCTCTATCCATTCCAGCAATGCCGATGGCAGATAACAAGCCTCCAATTGTAGTTGGAATTAGGCAGACAAAAAGAGAAATTAAAGCTGCAATGGTAATGGGTGTATTTGCAAAATCAGCAAAAGGTTTAAGCGTTACACATACAATGATGAAGACTAAAGTAAAACTAGCAAGCAAAATCGTTAAGGCAATTTCGTTTGGAGTTTTCTGACGAGATGCACCTTCTACAAGCGCAATCATTTTGTCTAGGAAACTTTCACCTGCCTCAGTACTTACTTTTACTTTAATTTGATCGGAAAGTACTTTTGTGCCTCCAGTTACCGACGATTTATCGCCACCAGATTCCCTGATTACTGGAGCTGATTCACCAGTAATGGCCGATTCATCAATGGTAGCAATCCCTTCGATGATCTCTCCATCGGTTGGAATGATATCACCCGTTTCGCATAAAAAAACATCTCCCTTTTTAAGGGTGTTAGAAGAACGAATTTCTGTTTTTCCATTTGGCAGCATTACTTTAGCAGGAGTTTCCTCACGAGTTTTACGCAAGCTATCGGCTTGCGCTTTTCCCCTTGCTTCGGCAATGGCTTCGGCGAAGTTGGCAAACAAAACAGTTAATAAAAGTATAAGAAAGATAAAAAAGTTGTAGAGCGGAGAACCTTGTCCTTTATGGCTTAGTGAATAAAAGGTTACATAAGCCATCACCAAAGTTCCAATCTCCACAGTAAACATTACCGGGTTTTTAATCATCACTCTTGGATCGAGTTTGATAAAGGATTGTTTCAGCGCAGTTTGGACCAAAGCGGGTTCGAATAATTTATTTGATTTCATTTTGTTGAATTTATTTTTGTGTTTTGTCATTCCGAGGAACAGCCTGTCCCGAATTTTCGGGAAGGAATCTCCTTTATAGATCCTTCGCTTTGCTCTGGATGACAAGATTCTATCTAACCATCGTAAAATATTCTGCAAGTGGACCTAATGCCAGTGCAGGGAAATAAGAGAGAGCGTTCAACACTAATATCACCGCAAAGGTCATCAGCGCAAATGTTTTGGTATCTGTTCTTAATGTACCAGCAGATTCTGGGATGAATTTTTTGGAGGCTAGTAGACCTGCAATAGCTACTGGTCCGATGATTGGAAGAAAGCGCCCCAAAAAGATAATAACTCCGGTTAATACGTTCCAGAAAACATTGTTATCTCCTAGTCCTTCAAACCCAGATCCATTGTTGGCATTAGATGAGGTAACCTCATAAAGCATCTCAGAGAAACCATGGAATCCAGGGTTGTTTAACCAAGCTTTAGGCTGACCTGCCCAGACCGCATCGCCATAGTTGGTAAAAACATAACTAGAAATTGCTGTTCCAGCTAAGATTAGAAATGGACTCAACAATGTGATGATTGCGGCAATTTTGATTTCCCTTGCCTCTACCTTATGGCCCAGAAACTCAGGTGTCCTTCCCACCATTAGCCCTGAAATGAATACAGCGATGATTAGGTATATAAAATAATTGAGCAGTCCAACTCCACAACCGCCATAGAATGCATTGATCATCATTCCCAACAACTGCCATGTGCCCGACATAGGCATGGTACTGTCGTGCATGCTGTTTACTGACCCGGTAGATATGATGGTCGTAACCGTAGACCAGTAGGCAGAGGCTGCAGGTCCGAAACGAACCTCCTTCCCTTCCATAGCACCAGTAGTCTGGGCAATACCCATTTTGACCAGTGCAGGATTACCACCGAGTTCGGAAGTCAGCATCGGGATCAGCAATAAGAAAAGTCCAATGGTCATCACCCCAAAGATTGTCCAGCCCAGTTTTCTTCTGCGGATGAAATACCCGAATGCAATTACCATAGCCATTGGGATGATTACCTGAGCAACAAGCTCAACAACATTCGTAAAGTAGCTCGGATTTTCAAAGGGATGTGCTGAGTTGGCGCCAAAATAGCCACCACCATTGGTGCCCAAATGTTTAATGGCAATCATTTGTGCGGCAGGTCCACGGGAAACGTTTACAGTATCGCCCTGCATAGAAATAAACTGATCTTTACCGTCATAGCTTGCTGGTGTACCATTATAAGTTAGCAGCAATGCGATAACAATTGACAACGGCAATAACAAACGTGTAATTGCCCTTACAAAGAACTCCCAAAAATTACCGAGCGCTACTGTAGTTTTATCTCGAAAAGCTTTAAAAAATACGACGGCCGCAGCAATACCTGTAGCGGCACTTACAAACTGCAAGAACATTAATACGAACTGTTGGGTTAGGTAGCTCACGCCACTTTCGCCAGAATAATGCTGCAAGTTGCAGTTGGCTACAAAGCTGATGATGGTATTAAAAGCAAGGTCTGGTGTCATCCCAGGATTGCCATCAGTATTGAACGGAAGCTTATCTTGAAAGATGAGTATAAAAAAGCCATAAACCAACCATAACAAATTGATGGTCAATAAGGCTTTCAGCTGTTGCTTCCAGTTCATCTGTTCTTTAATATTGATTCCTGAAAGCTTATAAATTCCGTTTTCGAGCGGTTTAAGGAAATCCGTCCACACCTTTTCACCTGCAAAAACTTTAGCAAGGTATTTTCCCAGGGGGATGGCGATGACCAAGGTTAGCAGAAACGTGGCAATAATGCCGAGTAATTCAGTGTTCATTTTTTGTTAGGATAATGAGAATGGGTAATGAGGAAATAGAGAATAGGAAATGGGAAATATACATAGCTGACTTGCCCATTTCCTTTTTCCTTAATGCTATTTCCCCACTCTATTCACTTAGTTAAAATTGTTCTGGTTTGATGAGTACGTAAACCATGTACAGGAATACCAATACTGCGATGATAAATAATGTGATCATTTGCTTTTAAATTTTTTCGAACCAGTCGATGGATTTATACACCGCCCAGCAGAGCAGTAGCATTAAGAAGAATAGGATTTTTGCCATAACATTAATTGTTTGAAACCCCTATACCAAGTCACATACCACAAAAAATCAATTTAAATATAAACTGTTGATAAACAACTGATTAAGAAAAAATAATTATCAATTAAGAAAATTTTGGCATAAAAAAACCCTTCCAAAATGAAAGGGTTTTTTCATATCGGGCAAAAGTCTTTATAATAGAATTAGGATATTTGATACTCCTCAATCTTTCGATAAAGTGTTGTCAGTCCTATTCCCAGTAACCTAGCGGTTTCAGTTTTATTACCACGGGTATGATTAAGCACCCTCACAATGTGTTGCTTTTCCATGATTGCCATATCCATAGACCCTGCATCGGTTGCAACATTGTTAAACTCATAGGGCAATAAGTCAGCGCCTATCACTTCGCCATTGGCTAAGATTACTGCACGTTCAATAATGTTTTTCAATTCACGGATATTACCTTTCCAATGGTGATTATTCAAATAATCTATGAAAGACTTATCCATAGAAAGCTCATTTCGATTTACCTTTGCCGAAAATTCTCTCAGGTAATGTTTAGCTAACAAAACAATGTCGCCCTTTCTCTGTGAAAGGCTCGGCAACACAATGGCAAAAACTGATAGGCGATAATACAAGTCTGATCTAAAATTACCTTTATCCGATTCTGCTTTGAGGTCTCTATTTGTCGCGGCAATAATACGGACATTTACCTTGCTAGTTTGTGTCCCTCCCATTTTAATGAAAGTCTGATTCTCCAATACTCGAAGCAACTTAGCCTGCAAATCGATGTTCATTTCGCCAATTTCATCAAGGAATAAGGTTCCTTCATTTGCCTCCTCAAGTAATCCTTTCTTATCCTTATTGGCACCAGTAAATGCACCTTCTTTATAGCCAAAAAGTTCACTTTCTAACAACTCTGGGTTAAATCCGCTGCAGTTCAAGGCAACGAAAGGCTTATTTCCCCTTTTGCTTCCATAATGAATGGCCTGCGCAAAAACTTCTTTACCTGTACCTGTTTCACCCAGCAATAAAACTGTAGTATCAGTAACTGCAACCTTTTGAGCCAAGCCAATCGCTTCTTTTATTG
>SEDG01000872.1 GCA_004295885.1 Pedobacter sp.
TTTAAACGTTTAGGCATCGAAACAAAATTTGCCAATGGCGATGACCCATCAGATTTTGAAGCAAAAATTGATGAGCAAACAAAGGCAATTTACCTAGAAACTATCGGCAATCCTGCATTCAGCATTATAGATTTTGAGCAAATAGCGGCTATTGCAAAAAAACACGATTTACCGTTAATTGTAGATAATACTTTCGGTGCGGGTGGCTATTTGTTTAGACCTTTAGAACACGGCGCTCATATCGTTGTACAATCTGCGACAAAGTGGATTGGTGGTCACGGTACAAGTATTGGCGGCGTAATTGTTGATGGGGGCAATTACAACTGGGCAAATGGCAAATTTCCTCAATTTACCGAACCTTCAGACGGTTACCACGGGCTAGTTTTCAGTGATGTCTTTGGTGAGGGTGGACCTTTTGGAAACATTCAGTTCATTATACGTGCTCGTGTAGAAGGATTGAGAGACTTCGGCCCTGCCCTTTCTCCTTTTAACTCATTTTTATTAATTCAAGGATTAGAAACTTTATCGCTTCGTGTTCAACGCCATGTAGATAACGCATTGGCACTTGCAAAATGGTTAGAAAATCATCCAGCAGTTGCTAAAGTAAATTACCCAGGATTAGAAAGCAGCCCTTATCATGCCAATGCGAAAAAATATTTAAGCAACGGTTTTGGTGGTGTACTTTCATTTGAATTAAATGGCGACAAGGAAAACGCAATTGCTTTAGTTGATAATTTAAAGTTAGTTAGCCATTTAGCAAATGTGGGAGATGCGAAAACCTTAATTATTCAGCCTGCCGCAACAACACATCAGCAATTGAGCATTGATGAGCAAATTGCAGCTGGGGTAACACCAAATCAATTAAGGGTTTCAGTTGGTATTGAGCATATCGATGATATTAAAGCAGATTTTGAGCAAGCATTTTCAGTTATCGGTTCACAATTAACAGTTGACAGTCTAGTTTAACCTTTCAACTTTAAAACATTTCAACTTTACAAAATGTCTACTATATATAAATATCCAAAATTATTCAAGTTAGAAAGCGGAAAGAAACTTCGCAATCTAGAAATTGCTTATCAAACCTTTGGTAAATTAAATGCTAATAAAGATAA
>SEDG01000186.1 GCA_004295885.1 Pedobacter sp.
ATAGTGAAAAAACAATTTTTAAACAATTAATCGCCTTTAATAATTAAAAGTGCTGTTGTTCGATATTATTCCTTTCTGCCCATTGCAACTCATTAGGCAATTCGATATTAGAGAATTCTATATGGATAACTCTTCTTTTGTTATTATTTGTGGTTTTTGAGGAACTATGTAATAATAAAGGTTTCATTATCATTATACCACCTTTTGGCACCTTACAAATGGTTTTTCTTTCAATGGTCCAATCAATTATTTCTGCTCTATAAATTCCTTTTAAATGAGATTTTGGAATAACTTTCAATGCGCCATTATCCTCATCGGTATCATCTAAATGGATACGGATAGTGAAGTTATGCTGCAGAATATCAATTGGCGGTTGAACAGCAAATTGATTTTGCTTAATTGTCCAAGGTCCAAAATTATCAAGCGCAACTTTTTTATCCACTGAAATAGTTAAATCTTGATGATAGGCCACAAACCAATTCGATTGTTCTGGTTTATCGAAGTAAATAGATTTAACCAAGAAATAGTTATTACCAAAATTAGATTGGATAACGGCTTTTAATTTTTCGTTGAAGATTAACTTATAAACAGATGGTACTTCTTTTAGGAATTGTCTGATGGCAAATAAATCCACAGATTTTCTGAATGTTTCTTTTGAAGTATCAACTTGATTAATCACATCTAAAATCTGTTCGATTTCATCATTATTATAAATGTTTGAGATGATGGAGAAGCCTTCGCTTGAGATTTCGTTATTCATATCCATAAGAATATCCACATCAATTAGATTTAGGGTTAAGAATTGTTTTTATCTTTAATAATTAAATCTTTTAGCGATTCTTCATCTGCCCAATCACAAGTTCTGAACCAATAATAATTTGCAATGGAATCCAATACATTTGGTGAAAATGATTGTAGTCCAATTTGAAATGTATCAGTACCACTTGGTCCATCGTCTTTATTAGCAAGAGGGGAGTAGTTATCTAAAACTTTCCAGCTCCAGTTGTTTAAATTAATGGTAGTTGTATGAATTATACTTAAAATTTTTTTATCCAATAGCTCTGAATAACTAATTTCAGCTAAGTCTTTTTTATAATCAAATAATGCTACCGTAGGATGTGGTCCAATAATTTGACCGAAAGCAAAGGATTCATCTTCTAATTCTAAAGAAAATATATCTCCCATCTTCCATTTTTGTGGTTTTGGTGCAACCCAGTTTAGAAGTTTCTCCTTCAGACTGGTCATTTCATTTATATTTAAAGTTTTGGATTTATCAACAGATAGACTCATTAGCTTTTCTATTGTAAGAAATATTATTAAAGCATCCTTAGATTGTATTCCTGCGTGTAATTCAGTGAATGTAAATTTTGGTTGCGGTTTGAAATCTAATTCTTGGAGAGATTCTTTTAACTTTTTTATACAGCTAAAATTATTTTTTGTTCCTAACAAGTTTCTCAAATCCCCATAAATGTAAAACGACCTTCTATCTCCATCGGGTAAGTAAACTTTGAATTCTTTTAAATCTATGTAATTTTGCATAAGAGGTTTAAACTATTCTTTTTTCTCCTTTTTGATACGATAAATTGTGGAAACTAACTCTTCAACATTTTATAAGCGAAGAAACCCAATAAACTAATAATTATACCCATTAAACACCAAAGCCATAACTTATTTTCGAATAGCGGCTTCTCAATTTTAGGCGCAGCAAATGCTGGATTATTTTTCTCTTCTCCAACAGTTAAGGCAGTCATCCCCATCGGGATTTTATTCTCGAAATTCTTTAACTCATAGCTTGGTGCAACCGCATCTTTTTTGCCATAATAAAGCGCATAGTTATAATCCGTTTTCTCGAAACGAGCCATTAATTCATAAACGGGGCCTTTTAGTGCAATAGAATTTAAGCGTAACGGTTTATTATCGTTGTTTTCAATGGTAATTCTTAATCTAGCGACCAATGTGCTTTTGAAACGGAATTCTGGAATTTCTAAAGAGCTTAATGTGCCTTCATACAAAGGAGCATAGTTATAGTGAATGCCTTTGTCGGTTTTAAAGCTATCTGTAGCAAATTCAATTTTAAATGTTCTGTAAAAATCAAAATCGCTATGTATATTCAATTTCAAATAGGAAAGAGGAACAATGTCTCCCAAATTCACATCCACTAAAGTTCGCTTGTTTGTAGCATCATTTTGCAACTGGTAACCTAGAAACTGAATGTCCTTGTCAATTCCTTTTAGCGTATCTGTTTTGAGGATTTTAGCCGCATTTAACTCAGGTTGTTCGTTAGCTTTTATACAAATTCTAAAATAGCTGTACTTCGCATCAGCGAAATTCAATTGTGTAAATTGGTAATCGGTGTTGTTATTTTTGATAGATAAAATGCGGTAATCGCTTAAAACTGTAAACCATTCGGTGTTGTTGTTACTGCCTTCTAAGGTTACTTTCCAGTCGAAATTCGCTTGTTTAAATGATAGTCTAATCTGGTTTAAAGTAGCCGCCGCTGTTGCCTGAAAAGTGTAATAATAGCCATTTTGGTTATTTGTTTGATTGATGATATTGAAACTGGTTTCTCTTTCAGTAACCTGATTGGCGCTTTGTTCTAAAATGTAAGGGACTTCAATGGTGTCTTTCCCTTTTGTACCGTAAATTCTTAAATCTTCCAAGCCAGCATTAGCCCTTTTAAAAACCTGATTTGGGACTTGTAAACTATGCCAGTTGGTTGTTACACCTTTTAAATCCCTTTGGTATTGGTACTGATTTGTTTGCGCTTTTAAACCTAAAGCACCAAAAATAAATATTGCTGTAAGTTTAATTTTCTGCTTTAACATCATCGTTAATTTTAAGTTTGTATTTGTTATAAAGGAATGAAATGATGAGTAGAAGTATGCCAAGTGATACGAAAACGATGGTTTTAGAAATGGTATCTAAAGATGAAATGTCATAAAAGAATAGCTTGATTAAGGTAATGGCAAATAAGGCAATTGCACCAATTCGCAAATACTTTTTGTTTTTCCATAAACCCATCCCGATGAGGAACAAGGCATAAACTCCCCATAAAATACTTAGACCTAGCTTGTAGCCGGTGCTTAAACCATTTAATTCTAAAATATGTAGCAGTTCACTGCTCAAAACCCAGAGTATAGCAATATATAACAGATAGTCGAACGCTGTTTTAAATTTAACCTTAAATATTTCAGACTTGCTTAATTGGTAACAACTTGTAATCAGCAATGCGAAGAAGATTAATGAAACGTATCTAATGCCGATGTTCATTGTGCCGCTTACAAAATATTTATTGTCCTGTAAAATATATGCTTCCCTCAATTCGCTTAAAACATATAATCCTTGGGTAAGGAAAGCTAAAATAGTTAACACGTTTAATATGGCATTAGTAACGGCTAATTCTTTGCTTTTTATCTTGCTAATGTTTAGGTAGGTTAAAATGCTGGCAAATAATAGCGTGTAAATGTAAACGCAAGTTGTTTTAAATAAAGGATAATTGTAGTTGTAGGCAAAATCATAATCTTCCTTTGAGTTTACTTTCAAATCAACTTTAGTGTATTGATATAGATTTGTGAAATAGTTAGCAATCTCCTTTTCATAGATAGCAATGTTTTTCATTCTGCCTAAGTAGAATAAAATTGAAGCCTCTACTACCCAGAAAATGGTTACCCAATTGCCACTTAATTGCACTGGAACTGCCATGGTAACAAACGTAATTACCATTGCTAATATAAAGTAGAACAAGTTTTTGTCGGCCAATTTCCGCTTGTAAATAATTAAACTCACCACAAAGTGGATGATGGCGTTACCCAAAGTAAACAGTCCTAATAACTCGCTACCATTTGGAGATTCATTTAAGGCATAATAACCAATGCCGTAGAAAATGAAAGAGTTCAACAACAGAATAATTACATCGGTAATGGTAAACTGTTCTTTTCTAACTACTTTGTAAGCCAGATTTGTGATGTAAAAAGTGATAAAGAAAATGCCCGAAAATAGGAGCGTTACCTTCGCATAGCTCAAGCCATCGCTCAGTGGAATTCGCCAAGCCAAAAAGATAAGCCAAGTAATACCAAATGATAAATAGAACAAAGGTTTCCAATGTTTCTTGAAGGCTAAAACTAATATCCCAAGGTTAATGATGGCTATGTAAGAAAAGAGGATAATCACTTTTCCAGAGCCATCACTTAGCAAAAATGGAACGGCATAAGCGCCGACCATTCCGATATGGGCAATTACTTGTTGGTTGTATTTAATGGCAGCGACGACGGTAAATGAGGTGAAAATGACCATCAGCACAAAAGCCATTGTTTGCGGAATAAGTTGGTAATAACCATAAGCCGCATAGGTAATAAAATACATAATGGCTATGGAACCGCTCAATAAAACAGCGCTAAAACTTTCGTATTTTGCTTTTAGCTTTATCGCAAAGCCCATTAAACCAACGCCCACTAAATAACCTAAAATAATACGAGTTAGCGGACTAATCAATCCTTTATCAATAGCTAATTTTGCGCCAATGGCAACGCCGATGACTAATATTAAAATCCCTATTTTGCTGATTAGATTTTCGCCGATGAACTTTTCAAAATCAGATTTACCAATATTTTCTCTTTTAAACTTATCCGTAAAGCTTGGCTGTTTATATTGAGGCTGTGGCTTAGCCTGAAAAGGAGGAGGAGTAGTGATTGGAGCCGAAATTATAGGGATAGTTTTTATTTCCTCGACAGGCTTAGGTTGATATTCGCTTTGCGGAATTGCTGGCGCTAAACCACCTTGCAATTGCCTTATTTCTTCTCTTAAAATATTTATTTCTGTTCCAAAATCTTGTTGCCTGATGGAAAGATTTTCCAGTTTTATTAACAGTAGGTTTAATTTTTCGTCCTTATTATCCATTCAGTTAAATTTTCATAGTTATTTGATGAATATAAGCATTTTGCTCAATTCATCGGATGACTAACGCTGTAATAAATATAAGAATGAATTAGGAGCGAGGGTGAAATATTATACCTCGCCCCTAAATTCTCTCCTGAAAGAGAGTGGATTTGCCGGCACAAGGCCTAATAATTCTTGTGAAATGAATCGTCTAATTTTTCGGCTTTTTTATAAGCTTTCGCCATAAAGCCACTTCCATATTTTTTATTTAACAATTTCTGCATTTTAATGCTATAGCATTGCATTTCTGGTATGCTCGTACATTTTCCGCCAACAAATAGCGTAATGTCGTATTCGGTGGATAGGATTGATTTGAAGGTGGAATAGTCGGTTTCATTCAAAAGCCCCCACCAGATAATTTGATATTTTTCTTTTTCGAAATCAATAACGGCATTTTTTTCTGCTACTAAGCAAGTCGTACACTTGTAATAAAGTTCTGCATAAGCTTTACTGTGATAAAAATACATTTCAGGAATAACGAAATAATAAGCACTTGCGAAACCTATAATCACAAAATTAAATGCAAACGAAAATAATACGAGTTTTGTAAATTTCATATCTTAAGGATGCCTCGAGCTCTGTTATTCCATACCTTTGTTAAAAATCAATTAAATGGAAATATCTTGTCCAGTTTCATCAGAAAGAATTAATGAAAATGTAGTTCGTTTAATTGCATTGATGGTGGCTATTATTGGGATTTATAGCCTGCTTTTTGCAGATTTCTACGCAATCATATTCTTGCTAATAGATTTTGGAATTAGGAGTTTTACTTCAGGAAAATTTAGTCTTTTGAAATTTATAGCTCTAAAACTATTCAAGCTATTTTCCTTACCCACAAAATTAACCGATTTAGCACCAAAGAAATTTGCAGCAACATTGGGTTTTGTTTTCTGTTTAGTTATTGGGGTGTTTTATTTGTTTAGCCAAATCTACATCGCCCTTGGCTTAACGGTTGTATTGCTCATATTTGCCATACTTGAAAGCGTTTTTGCCATCTGTGTCGGTTGTTATGTTTACAGCTTTTGGCAATCTATTTCGAGGAAGAGGTAAAGAGTACTTAATTCTTTTTCCAATTAATTAAAAAAATTAATCGAAAGTAAAAAGCATAAATGTAGACAGAAAAATCGTGTTTATTGGCGTGTTTCTGTGGTTAATATTCATATCTTGTTTTACCTACTATGAAAAGCAAGCTAAATGAACACTTCACAATACCTCAGACTTTCCAATGAGCTACAACAGCTAATTAGGGAAAAACAAATTCCATTAAATTGGGGTGCCGTTCAAAACGATAAAATAGATAACAAAATAAAACTTTTCGATTGCAATTCATTTGATGAACTTAAAATCGCAATAGCAAGTTTTGCATATGATGAAATCATTTATTTCAAAAGAAGATGGTTTTTAATGCAGTGTGCCAAATGCGATGAATATCTTTTCAACTTGAATCAGAATGTAAAAGCGAATCCAAATTCGAGAGACCAAGGGTATGACATAGAGTTTAATAATGACGGAACATTAAGATTTGATGTGAAAGGAACAATAATCCCGAAATTTTTTAGGGCAGATGCTGAAGCAATCATCACAGACCCAACTCCTCTTGTCGATTATTTCTACGAACATCAAAGTCTTGGGATTAGAAATCAAATACAAAACAGATTATTCATCATCCATCATTCTTTTAAAAAGCCAGAAAGAGAACTTGTGCTCAGATGCCACTGGAAATTTAAAGACGAAGTTTATCGAAATTATGCTTCAAAAATCTCCACAAACACTAGATTCATCACCTATAGGAACGTAAAAGCCGATGTAATTTTTATTTTAGAAAATAAAGATGGAAGTTTTGAATGTAGGTTTTAGTAACTGGAAACTGTCAACTGAAAACCGATTACGGCTTATCAATACTCTTACCTTTCATCGCTTGCCCAACAGCCATATCCATTAATCTTTCTGCAAACGGACGAGTAAACTCGTTCAATTCATCAGCTTTTTTAAGGATGATATCTTTATCTCCATTGGCTAAAGCCTCTTTCAAAGCTGTAATATGAGCATTCGTTAAATTGATTTCTTCTTCATTTAAAATCTCGCCGTTTTTGGCAATAAATCGCTCTGCAGTATATACCAACTGCTCGCCCTCACTTTTTGCTTCAATCAGCATTCGTTGCTCCACATCGCTCTTGGCATTTTCAATACTGTCGATTAACATTTTTTCAACCGTATCATCACTTAAGCCATAACTTGGTACAACATCTATTTCTTGTTTAACACCAGAGCGTAACTCAATTGCTTGCACTGTTAAAATGCCATCTGCATTCAGTAAAAAGTTAATGTCAACCTTTGGCAAACCTGCAGGCATGGCGGGAATTCCTTTTAAGTCAAACTCAGCTAACTTCCTATTTTCTTTCACTAAATCACGTTCACCTTGATAAACAGAAATCTTCATATTCACCTGTCCATCAATAGAAGTAGTATACTGGCGACCAGCTTTTGTTGGAACCTTGCTGTTACGAGCGATGATAACATCCATCAATCCACCCATAGTTTCAATGCCCAAAGAAAGCGGCGTAACATCTAACAATAGAATATCAGAACGATTTCCAGCTAAGATATCAGCTTGTATCGCTGCCCCTAAAGCCACAACCTCATCAGGGTTAATTTGGTCGTGAGGTTGGCGATTAAAGAAGGTGCTAACCGCTTGTTTTACATAAGGTGTACGTGTCGAACCACCTACTAGCACCACTTCGTCAATATCAGCAACAGTTAAATTAGCATCAGCCAATGCTTTTTTGCAACAAGCTAAAGTCTCGGCAACTTTATCTGCAATTAATTTTTCGAAAGTCTGTTTATCTAAAGTACACCAAATTTCTCCCGATTTTTCGTTGTACAAATTTTGGGTCGACAATGCTTTTTTAGCAGCCTCTGCTTGTAGGCGTAAGGTCTGCATCAAGATATTGTCTTGCGCAACAGTTGCGAAATCTAATTTGTTTTGCTCAATCCAATAGTTCAAAATGGATCGATCAAAATCATCACCACCTAAAAATGTGTTACCATTGGTAGATAAAACTTCAAAAATTCCATTTTGTATTTGAAGGATAGAAACATCAAATGTTCCTCCGCCTAAATCGTAAACGGCAATTGTTTTTTGTTGAGTAGGGTCTAAACCTAACCCATAAGCTAAACTCGCTGCGGTTGGTTCGTTAACGATACGCAATACATCCAATCCAGCTAACTTTCCCGCATCACGAGTTGCTTGTCTTTGACTATCATTAAAATAGGCAGGAACTGTAATAACCGCTCTATTTACTGGCGTTTTCAAAGCATGTTCGGCTCTTGCTTTTAGCTCTTTCAATATCTGTGCTGAAAGTTCAATAGGTGTATAAAACCTATTTCCAGCTTTAATTTTCACTAATGCATCACTGTCATCATCAATAATCTTGTAGCTAAAAATATCTTGGTGACTAGCAACATCCTTGTAAGAGCGACCTAATAAACGCTTTACCGAAAAAATGGTATTTGCTGGGTCTGTAGTTAAATAAGCTTTAGCTTCATTACCAACCTCTGCGTCTCCGTGTTCGTTAAAATGTACCACCGAAGGCACTAAAAGGCCTTTTCCAGTGTCGTTAATCACCTGTGGGTTTTTATCTGGATTGATAAAAGCAACCAAACTATTGGTGGT
>SEDG01000873.1 GCA_004295885.1 Pedobacter sp.
ACCGAAACGTTTAAGGAAAAAGGTTACACGCTCATCTTCAAAAACAATTATAAAAACCTCGATCCAGCCTTAAAAACAAGAATGGTTAAAACATTCTTTAAGGTTTACCCAGAATTGGCTAATGATTTTAATAAAATCACAGCTAAGGAGGTCGTATTTCACATGGATACTGCCTATACGGGAGTTGCCGCAACAGGTGGGGGTAGGATAGTTTACAATCCACAGTGGTTTGTGAAAAGTCCAGGAGATATTGATGTGGTAACGCATGAAGTTATGCATGTGGTTCAAAATTATGGGGGAGGTAGCGGACCAGGTTGGTTAACAGAAGGTATAGCAGATTATGTTCGTTTTAAATATGGAGTAGATAATGCAGGGGCAAAGTGGGCTTTACCCGCTTTTAAACCAGAACATAGCTACAAAAATGCCTATCGAGTTACAGCCCGTTTTTTAAACTGGTTAGAAACAAATGGTAATAAAGGAATTGTGGTTAAATTAGATAACGCAATGCGAAACCATACCTATAAGGATGCTATATGGAAGGAGCTTACAGGTAAAACCATTGATGAACTTTGGACTATTTATGCCACAAATCCTGGTGTGTAGAAACCATTAACAACCCAACAATCAAACCAGATAACAATCAATCTTTAACCTCAATAAATAATGATTAAGAAATTATTAACCACCACTTTAATTTTCGCTGGCCTTGTTGCTTCGGCGCAAACTGAAGGTAAAATTACAGATCCTGTAGAATGGATTAATCCCCTTATGGGAACCCAATCTAAACCAGACCTTTCTAACGGAAATACTTATCCAGCTATTGCTGTGCCATGGGGAATGAATTTTTGGACCCCACAAACAGGTAAAATGGGTAACGGTTGGGCTTACCAATACGACCAAGACAAAATTCGCGGATTTAAACAGACGCATCAGCCATCTCCATGGATGAATGATTATGGCCAATTTGCTATTATGCCAGTTACTGGTAAGTTGAAATTTAACGAAGATGACAGAGCTAGTTGGTTTTCACACAAAGCTGAAATCGCCAAACCTTATTATTATAGCGTTTATCTAGCAGATGCTAACGTAACTACTGAAATTACTCCAAC
>SEDG01000187.1 GCA_004295885.1 Pedobacter sp.
AGTATCCTGGAGGAGCTGCCGATGGATAAGTTTTTAATGGTAGATAGGTATGTGAAAATGAATGTGCCATGTTCCTATATCGTTCAAGAATTCAAGCAATCCTCCTATGACGCCTTCGTAAAGCTTGCACCCAGAATCAAGGAGTTTTCGGAGTTTGTGTTCTTTTTTAGACCCAATTCTGCCGAGCCAAATGATATATTGATTTCTTTTGAGCGTTTCGTGATAGACCATAAAATCAATGGAGTAATACAAAGTGAATATAAAAGTGGAAGTATAGCGCCAAATAAAGTTTACTTTACCATCCATAACCTGGAACTTTGGGAAATCTTGAAGGATACGAAAGTGAAAGGCCTTAAGGTTGGACGAGATCTAGGCATACTCTCACATAATGATGACAATGTGAAAGAAATCATATTTGATGGGATTACAACTTTTTCGGTTGATTTCGCCGAGATGGGTATACGTGCTGCTGAATTTGTATTAACGAGAGTGCCTGTTAAGCATATTATGGAGAATAAACTGATATTAAGGAATTCACTCTAACATCTAGCAATTGGGAAGAACGGCATTCATAAGTTTCGTGATATTTACTGTTGTGGCTGCTGTTATTTCATACCTCAAGTCGCGTAACAGTCAGAACAAAACGACTACAGGATTTTTCTTGGGCAACAGGTCTAATGGGTTTATCATTATTGGTGCCTCTCTATTTTTTAGCAATATCAGCGCAAATCAGTTTATTGGCGAGAACGAGTCTGTTTACATTAATAATATGTCCGTAATCGGCTGGGGTATATCATCGGTATTGGCCATGGTCATCGTATCAGAATTTTTTATACCAATTTACCTAAAAACAGGCATTCGTACCATTCCTGATTTTTTAGAGAAAAGATATTTGCCACCCTTTTCACGGGAATGTTGATCATTAACTTGTATTACTGGGGCATGGAGCAATACATTGTCCAACAGGTTTTGGCGGGAAAAAGTTTGAAGGATAGCCAGAAAGGTATTGCCCTAGCTGGATTTGCAAAACTACTTTGTCCCTTATTGATTAATGTGCCTGGGTTAATTGCCGTGCACCTTTATCCAAGCCTAACCAATACTACAGAGGTCTTTCCATTACTTATAAAGGATGTTCTCCCACCTATATTAACTGGTCTTGCCGCTTGTATGCTTTTCGGGGCAGCGATAACTACCTTTAATGCCGGTTTAAACAGCTCGAGCACTCTTTTTACTTTAAATCTATATAAACCGTTTATAGAGAGACGAAAAAATATTGTCTTAAGTGAGTCTAGCTTACTCAGAACAGGAAAGTTGTTTCAAATTACAATTTCTTTGTTTGCGATGTTATTTGCTCCATTTATCATCTTTTCCCAAGGAGGCTTTTATGAGTATTTGCAAAAAATAAGTGCAATATTTAGCCTTCCTATATTCACAATTATATTCTGGGGCTTTTTCACGAAAAAAATGCCACCCTCTGCTGCTAAAATCGGGATCTTATTCTTTATCTCATGTTATGTACTCAGCCAGTTCGTCTTCAAGTTAAACATTCATTACCTGCATTGCCTTGCACTTATTTTCTTGCTAACGTCTTTATTGATGTTGCTAATGGGCAAATTTTTCCCAATGGAAAAGGAGTACGAGTTAAGAATGGAAAACATGGTTGATATTAAGCCATGGAAACATAGATATTTTTATAATGGATTTTTGGTTATATTAATGATCTTGGTTTTCGCCCTGTTCTCCAAAGTTGGGATAGCTTAGCAAAATCTATTTTCCATCTAACAATCACTTGGGATCGGTTATTTTCCGGCGTAAGACACCGGATGAGCCTGATTTCGGGCTATGCCACTCTAATACAGCTAAATAACTAGCTAAACCTACATTTTTATTTTTTTTTGGAAATATTGGATAATAAAAAAAAATGTTTATAATTGTAATAATAATAGGATAGGATAGGATAGATTAAAAGCCTTGCTAAGTCGTGATTAATTTAATACGTAGCAGAACAAGATATAGATCCATCACCTAAGTTGGTATTGGCCATAGTAAAATGAGAGGCCACGGTCTACCTCACTTAATATGTTCTATTATTGAAGAAGAAGAAATCAACCAAATATACCATATTATGAATAAATCCCAATCCCACAAACGCCGGACAATCCCCGGTTTTTTCAATTCCGTCATTTCGATAGATGAAAAGTTTTCGTCAAATCATTTAAAAGCAAATCATTTTCTTAAGGCCCAATAATTTTGGATCACCTTGAGTTCACCCAATTTAAAGTTTAAAAATAAATGACACACTCATTCTTGTTTTACGGGCGCATCGGTGCGCTTTTGAAGTTGAAACATTTACTGGGATTAACTTGCTTGGCCTTATTGGTTCAGCTGCTGTTCAGTGCTGCACCTGCGCTGGCCCAACAATCTCCCAAGAAAACCATTACCGGAACAGTGCAAGATAGCCTTGGCGTTGTCCTTCCTGGCGTAAACATTGCCGTAGAAAACACTAAATTGGGCACTAAGACAGACGCCAATGGTCGTTTTGTGTTGGATGTTGCTCCAGGAGCCGTACTTAAGGTGTCGTTAGTTGGTTACGTTTTAAAGACGATAACCGTTACCAACGAAAGTTCCTATACCGTAATCATGAAGGAGGAGGCGACTACCTTGGCTAATGAAGTTGTGATTACCGCATTGGGTCAAAAACAGCGGAAGGAAGCAGTTGTAGGATCGGTTACTACTGTTAAGGTGGCTAATCTCAAAATTCCCTCAAGCAATTTAACTAATGCACTTTCTGGTCAGATTGCAGGTGTGATTGGTTATCAACGTAGTGGGCAGCCAGGGCAAGACAATTCACAGTTTTTTATCAGAGGAGTAACTACTTTTGGTTACAAGAGAGATCCTCTTATTCTGATTGATAACGTGGAACTAACCGGATCTGACTTGGCAAGGTTACAAGTAGACGACATCGAAAGTTTTTCTATCCTTAAGGATGCAAGTGCTACCGCATTGTATGGTGCAAGGGGTGCAAATGGAGTAATTTTAGTAAGTACAAAATCTGGTAGGGAAGGTAAGGCTAAGATAAGTTTCCGACTGGAAAATTCTTCTTCACAATCTGCAGAAAACCTTCAACTTGCTGATCCTATCACCTATATGAAGCTTTTCAACGAAGCGTCTATTGGAAGGGGTATGGATCCCATGTTTACACCTAACCAAATCATTAATACTCAGGCCACGGTGAATAAAAGTCCTGGCTACAATCAGTATGTATATCCTGCTGTTGATTGGTTGGATATGCTATTTAAAAAACGCACAAGTACCCAACGTGCAAATATGAGTGTGAGTGGCGGCGGTGGCGTGGCTAGGTATTACATAGCTGGCTCATATAATTTAGACAATGGTGTGCTTAAACAAGATGATAGAAATAACAACGATAACAACATAAAATTCCGTAACTACCAACTTCGTTCAAACATTAATATAGATTTGACCAAGACTACAGAAATGGTTGTGCGTTTATCGGGCAATTTTAGCGAATATAATGGTCCTGTAGCCACTGATGGTGGATTCTCTACAGACTTGTATAATATTGCGGTTCACACCAGTCCTGTAAATTTCCCTGCGTATTTTCCGGCTGATGCCGCCAATCAAAATACGCAACATATTCTTTTTGGAAACAGGGGTGGCACAGGTGTAAACAGTATTTTAGATAATAATCCATATGCAGCCATGCTTCGAGGGCATAAAAATTCCTCAGAATCCAGAATGTCTGCACAATTTGAGCTTAACCAGAAATTAGACTTCTTTACTGAGGGGCTTTCTTTCAAATCTATCTTTAGTACAAATAGGTATTCTTATTTTGATTCCCAAAGAGCTTATTCTGCATTTTATTACAATGTTGGATCTTATGATAAGACCAGCAATACCTATGTGTTAAATTGGCTAAACTCTTCTGTGGTAAATGGAGCGCCAAATATTGCGCAAGAATATTTAACCTATAGCCCAGGTGGCACCAACATCAACACCTTTTTATATGGCCAAGCATCGTTAAATTACGATAAGGCTTTTGGTAATCACAGTGTAAGCGGCACTTTAATTGGTACAGCTCAACAAACAGTTTACAGTAACGCAAGTTCACTACAAAACTCCCTGCCTTTCCGCAATTTGGGTTTAGCAGGAAGATTAACTTATTCTTATAAGAGTCGCTATTTCTTGGAGACCAATTTTGGTTACAATGGTTCAGAGAGATTTTCTGAAGATCACAGATTCGGATTTTTCCCTACAATTGGTGCTGGATGGATTGTTTCTAACGAAAAATTCTGGGAGGGAGGAATTTCCAAGGTGGTTAACCGATTAAAATTAAGGGGTAGCTATGGTATCGTTGGTAATGACGCTATTGGCGCACAGCGATTTTTTTACATCTCAGAAGTTAACTTGAATGGTGGTGGAAATTATGCTCAATTTGGATTTAACAATGGATCAAGTAGGGAGGGCGTATTTATCAATAACTATGAAAATCAAGATGTTACTTGGGAAACCTCAAGACAGACGAATGTGGCATTGGAAGCTACATTTTTTAAGAATCTGAATCTAATCGCCGAGTTTTATAATAACTACAGGTATGATATTTACATGACCAGGGCAAATCTACCTACTACGTTAGGTTTAGAGGCTGCAGTGGGAGCAAATGTAGGTGAGGCGAGGTCAAGGGGAATGGATTTATCCCTAGATTATAAATTTAAGGTAAACGATTTCTCTTTTGCGGTAAGATCTAATCTAACATTTGCTAAAAATAAATACATCAACTACGAAGAGCCGCAATGGGCAGAAGCATACCGATATACCACAGGGCAACCAATTAGTAGAAACTTTGGCTACATTGCCGAGCGATTGTTTGTTGATGATAAAGAGGTGCTAAATTCGCCAACCCAAATTTTTTCTACCAATGGCAAGCCACCAAAAGCAGGTGACATTAAATACCGAGATTTAAATAATGATGGTAGAATAGATGATGCTGATAAGGCATATATAGGCTATCCGCAATCGCCAGAATTGGTTTACGGTTTTGGTTTCAGCTCATCATACAAGGGTTTCGATCTTTCTGCCTTTTTCACTGGTCAGGATAGGATGACATTCTTCATCGATCCGCGTAAGGTTAGCCCTTTTGTACCAAGCAATCAACAATATATTCTAGGGAATACGCAACTGCTTAAAGATTTTGCAGATAACCACTGGTCGCCAGAAAACCAGAACCTTTACGCATTATATCCAAGGTTGGCTGTTAATTCAGTTGATTTAGAAAACAATGCTCAAACTAGCACTTGGTGGATGAGAAATGGAAGACTGATGAGATTAAAATCCCTAGAAGTTGGTTATACACTTCCGACAAGGATTTCCCAAAGCATTAAACTTTCTTCATGCCGCATCTATTTTAACGGCTTGAACCTGATTACCTGGAGTCCATTTAAAATGTGGGATCCAGAACAAGGCGGAGATGGTTTTGCTTATCCTATACAAAAGGTATTCAATGTTGGTTTAAACATAACATTATAATGAAAACGATAAAAATATATTTCAAATATAGTTGCATCATCATCGCAATTTGGTCTGTTACATCGTGTAAAAAGTACCTTGATGTAACACCTGACAATATTGGCACGCTAGATTATGCCTTTAGAAATAGAAATGAAGCACAGAATTATCTTTATTCGTGTTATGCCTATTTACAAAGAATGAATGATGTGGCTTCGAATCCGGGATTTACAACTTCTTCAGAATTAATCTATTCAAACTCCCTAGATAACTTCCAAGGATTTGATAGAACAGGTTTCAATTTATTAAGAGGCACTCAAACTGCTGCAAATCCTGGATTAAATACTTGGGATGGAAGCGAAGGCAGTTACAGTTTATGGCGATCGATAAGGATATGTAATACGATGCTCGAAAACATCGATCAGCCAATTGACTTGGGCGCTGCGGAAAAGAAACGTTGGATAGCAGAAACCAAATTCCTGAAGGCTTATTATCACTATGTGCTATTTAAAATGTATGGCCCGATCCCGTTAAT
>SEDG01000188.1 GCA_004295885.1 Pedobacter sp.
ATATTTGAAGTTGCCTTGTCTCTACGGATGTGTTGCTCGCGAGTTTGCAAAGCCATACGTAAAGCATAGTTGTTATTGCTATCGATAGTTACACCGATAATACGGCCAGGAATTGAGCGTTTGTACTCGTCTTTAGTCGCAAAATAAGCCGCATGTGGTCCGCCAAATCCCATTGGTACACCAAAACGTTGCGTGGTACCCACTACAACATCAGCTCCCCATTCTCCTGGAGGAGTTAATAAAGTTAAGCTTAATAAATCTGCAATAACAGTTAACTTGATGTTTTTAGCGTGTAGTTCGGTAGCGAAAGTAGTATAATCATATACTTCTCCGTTACCCGCCGGATATTGTACAATTGCACCGAAAAACTCTTCGGTAGCAGTAAATTCTTGATGGTTGCCTATTACCAATTCTATACCGAATGGATTAGCACGGGTTTTTAAAATATCTATGGTTTGAGCAAATACCAAGTCAGACACAAAATATTTAGTGGCTTTTTGGTCTTTACGCAAGCTGTATTGCATAAACATGGCTTCAGCTGCTGCTGTACCTTCATCTAATAAAGACGCATTGGCAATCTCCATTCCGGTTAAATCGATAACCATGGTTTGGAAATTTAACAAAGCTTGCAAACGACCTTGTGCAATTTCTGCTTGATACGGCGTGTATTGCGTGTACCATCCTGGGTTTTCCATTACGTTACGTAAAATTACGCCTGGCGTTAAGGTATCATAATACCCTTGACCAATGTAAGATTTGAAAACCTTGTTTAACGAAGCCGTTTGTTTTAAGCTTGTTAAATATTCTATTTCAGACTTTGCTTTTGGCAAATTTAAAGGTTGTTTTAACCTTATCTTTTGAGGAACGGTTTGTTCAATCAATTCATCAATAGATTTTACGCCAACAGTTTGTAGCATAGCCGCTGTATCTTCCGCGTTTGGGGCAATATGACGGTCTTGAAAGTCTTCTTGGTAATGGATATTTAAACTCATGCAGTTGATAAAAATAAGTTGCCGCAAAGGTAAGAAATTAGCAACTATTATTGTTACGAATTAATGTAAAAAAGCAGGTAGAATTGGCTTTTTAAATACCACTATTTAAGCATCAAATCAAACGTTTGAGTTGTTTTATTTTGTTGGGAATTGAAGATTACAGGACAAGTTTAGTTGGTGATTGATATTTCAAGGCATCAAATTTTAACTGTTTTTGGAGTGAACCACAAAAGGAACAAAAGCACACAAATTGCTGTGCCTTCTACGTTTAAAACACCATTAACCTTTAGCTCCATGCCTTCCACCTTACTTCACTACTTTCCAGCCTTCTTCCTTATCTAATTTTAAGCGATAGGTTTTGGTGATGAAATTGCTATTATCGTCAGCGTTTTTTTGGAAAGGAGCAAACGGAGTATTTACTTTTTTTAATGATACGGTTACTTTCGCGTTATTATCGTTTACTCTGTTGAAGTTAACAGGCTTTTCGCTTGCCAACTCGTAAGTAACAACTTTAACATTTGCTTTATCCTCTTCTTGTTTAAGCACTAAATCACTCGCTTTATCGGTTAATTTAATTATATAGACAAAACTGCTGTCTTTAGAAAGGAATTTCTTTTTAGATTCTTGCAAAGCCAATGAAATATACCCATCACTTGCTAAGGTTTTATATTTCTCTAGCTCAATCATATCTTTCTGACTGTTGAACTTCATTTCGCCAAAATTGAAACGTGCAATTTTATATTCTGGATTTGCGGTTAAATATTCAGTAATCACTTCGCCGGCTTCATCAGCATTAATTTTGGCAACATCTTTACATCCGCTAAAAGCGATAACGAATAAAGTTAAAATAGCAAAGATTCTAGTTTTCATCAGTATATAATTTGTTTTTTAATGGTGATGAAGCTATCATGAGCATACGCATTGTGTTTTGTGATTGTTTGCTCATAATGGTTTCATAGTGCAGGTTTTTTCTTAAAGATATTTGGCTTTTTTATCATTTCCAAATTTGGAAGAATTAGTGCGCTTAATATAATGATAACACCAATCCACCTAATTAAGTTTACCTCTTCGTGTAAAATTAAACTGCTCATCATCACCGCAACTGGAAGCTCTGCAGAACTTAAAATAGAACTTAAGGTTAAGCCAATTTTTGGTATGCCTGCTGCAAAACAAAGTGGAGGAATGAAAGTGCCAAAAACAGCAAGGATAATTCCCCATTTTAATAAACTGCCACTCAAGGCGCCATTAATTAAAAATGCTGGGGGCAAAGCGATGAATATTAAAATGCAAGCACCAGTAATCATCAAAGCACTCTTTTTTAATGGGGGATAATCATTTCCTAATTTGCCATTTAACATCAAGAATATGGCATAACAAAGGGCAGCCAACATTCCGAAAATTATTCCTTCTAGGTTGATTTGGTTAACATTCGTTTCTATATACCCGCTCGCCAAAACCGTTCCGAAGAGTATAACCACTATAGCCAATATTTGCATTTTGCCGGGTTTCTTTTTATAGATGAAAAGTTCTAATAAAACACTAATCCACACAAATTGCATTAATAAAATGATAGCTAAAGACGCTGGCACTAATTTAACGCATTGATAGTAAAACATACTTACCAAGCCTGTAAATGCGCCTGCTGCTAATAATTTAAACCAGTGTGTTTTGGATTTAGGATAAACCTTTTTGCCGATTTTGGTTTGGATAAAATAACCTGACCATAATAAAATTGCACCGAAAAAAGCTTGTGTTCCCGTAACATCACTTAGTGAATAACCATCGGCATAAGCTAGTTTTACAAATGTAGAAAGGATGCCAAAACTACAGGCACCAAAAAGAACAAGGATTATACCTTTGAGCATATTTTTTGTTGAGCGTCATTGCGAGGAGCGAAGCGACGTGGCAATCTATCTTGTAGGAAAGATTGCTTCGGGCGGTGAAAAACCAACCCTCGCAATGACGAAGATTTATGACAATTGTTTTAAATAAAGTTGAATGGTGTTTTCTAATCCGAAGTATAGCGCATCGCTTATTAAGGCATGGCCGATGGAAACTTCTAAAAGATTTGGAATGTTTTGAGTAAAATAGTTAAGGTTGTCTAGATCTAAATCGTGACCAGCATTAATGCCTAAACCTAATTCATTTGCTTTTTTTGCTGCTGCAATATAAGGAGCGATAGCAGTCTCTTTATCTTGATGAAATCCGCTTGCGTAAGCTTCTGTATATAATTCAATTCTGTCCGTTCCAGTTGCCAAAGCGCCTTCAACCATTTCGATAACTGGGTCTACAAAGATGGAAACGCGAATGCCAGCATTTTGAAATACTGAAACCATTTCCTTCAAATAATCTTTTTCTTTAACGGTGTCCCAGCCATGATTTGAAGTGATTTGGCCTAAAACATCAGGTACCAAAGTTACTTGTGCTGGTTTATTAGCTAAAACAAGGTCGATGAATTTTTGCTCTTTACAGTTGCCCTCGATATTAAATTCTGTTGCAATTACTGCTTTTAAATCGAATGTATCTTGGTAACGAATATGGCGTTCATCTGGTCGTGGATGAACGGTTATTCCTTGTGCACCAAAACGTTCGCAATCTAAAGCTACTTTAACCAAATCTGGGTTGTTGCCGCCTCTGCTGTTACGTAAAGTCGCAATTTTATTAATGTTGACTGATAATTTTGTCATATTGCAAAGATAGGGGTTTAAGCTGAAAGACTAAAGCTTAAAGAAAGTATAACCGCAAAGAACGCAAAGTGCGCAAAGCTAATTTCACTATCTCCTTGTAAGCTTTGTTTTCTCAGAGTATGGTTGAAAACTTACCTTCACTTTGTTGTGTTACTTCTTTTCTGGTAATAAAGTAATTGTTTTCGCTTTAAAACGATTGTTTACAATTTCTCCTGTTACTGTTGCCTTGCTTATTACATTACAAAAACCGTGTTTTTCATCGTGAGCATCGCCGAAATCATCAACGTTTTTTCCATCAACAAAGTAAGATTGCCCATCAACACGGATAGCTAAATCGCAACTTTTGCCTTTCATTTTAAATTTACACTCGCCACAGGCAATTTCTACAACTTTATCTTTTAGGGAAGTTGGTTGTTTAATCGCTTTCTGTTGAGTTGTAGTTTGTGCACTTGCTGCAAAACTAAATGATGCTAGAAATAGGGCAAATATTAAGGCTTTCATATTTTTTAGACATTTGAATTGATTAACAAATGTAAATTATTAATGTTTAAAAGAGCTAAAAGATTTATTTAAGTAGCCATTTTATTAGGCCAACTGGCTCGGCGATGCTCCAAGAGTGTGGGTGAACTTGATTACCATTTCTTACGCCTTTATCTTTTGTCAATAGGAGTTCTATCTTTTGATTTGGATTTTTCTTAAGTAATCCATTCACATATCCAGCACAATCTGTGACGTTCATATCTGATAAATCCATATTTCTATTTTTTATCCACCATAAGATGTTAGGTTCGCAATAAATTCTCAATGAAGTTAAATTGTAATCTGGTAATGATGCTGTAGGCGTAAAATCAGGGTTATAAATTGATAATCTTTTTAAACCATTTTCAGGTGATTGTTTATCTGTATTGATAGAATCCAGCTTCTTAATTATACCTTTCTCAATGCCCTTTGCAAGCGATTTTCGGAGCCTAACCATATCTAGTGGTGGGTCAATTGCAAAAACCTTATCAATTTTAAATTTGCTATGTTTTTGAGTGTAAAATTTTATAGCTGTTGTACCGCCAATAGAAAAGCCTCCTATAAACAAGCGAACCGTTTTAGAAACCTTTTCTTGTTGGTAAAAATGATTTATCATTTTTTCTAGTTTAGAAATGGAATTGTCGTCTATTGGTAGGCTTCCATTATTCGGACTTAGATTTACAATTACTACAGCAATTCCGTTTTTTTCTGCTTCTTGAAGAATAGTTGTTTGTTCACTAACTGAATAAGGATGTTCGCCAAAACCAGGTATTAGAATTAAAACATTGTCGAACTTGCCGCTTTCAGGAATCTGCTTAAAATAAAAACAACCCTTACCAAATAATACGTCGTTTTCAATTCTTGGTGGCAATTGTGAAAATGCTATTGAACTTGAAAAAATAAGGCCAATAAAAAGTATAAAATGCTTCATTTATTAGTATTTAAACAAATGTAGGTTTTAAGGTTCAAAAGAATATTATGGACAGCAATTAATGTGGCTAAAGCCCAGTTGTATTTTGCTTTAATCCGTTGGCCGAAGCCAACGGCAATGAAATTTTATAATTGCCAATTTGCTTTTATTGCCGTCTGCTTTAGCTGACGGAGCAAATGAAAGTTGTTTAAGGCTTTAGCCACATTATTGAACTATGAGTATTCCCAAGAACGATTTGCTTTGTAAGATAAACCTTATGGGAGCGAACACGAGCTCTGCACATCTCTTTTTAGGATTAAAGAACAAGGAGCAAGGATGAAAGACGAACTCTCAACTTTTAACTCCCAACTTATTCTAGTATCTGTAAGTGTCTGGTTTGAAAGGACCTTCTACTGCAACACCAATATATTCTGCTTGGTGCGTATCTAAAACGTCTAACTCTACACCGATTTTTTCTAAGTGTAAACGAGCAACTTTTTCGTCTAGGTGTTTAGGCAACACATAAACTTTGTTTTCGTATTTACCTGGGTTAGTCCACAATTCTAATTGAGCTAAAGTTTGGTTGGTAAACGATGCACTCATTACAAAACTTGGGTGGCCAGTTGCGCAACCTAAGTTAACCAAACGACCTTCAGCCAAAACGATTACGTCTTTACCATCGATAGTGTATTTATCAACTTGTGGTTTAATTTCAACTTTTGTATCGCCATAAGCACCATTTAACCAAGCCATGTCAATTTCGTTGTCGAAGTGACCGATGTTACAAACGATAGCTTTGTCTTTTAATGCTCTGAAATGTTTTTCACGAACGATGTCACAGTTACCAGTAGTTGTTACCACGATATCCGCCTCTTTAATTGCAGTGTCTAAACGTTTAACTTCATAACCCTCCATTGCAGCTTGTAAAGCACAAATTGGATCAATTTCAGTAACGATAACACGTACGCCTTGTGAGCTTAAAGACTCAGCAGAACCTTTACCAACATCGCCATAACCGCAAACAACAGCTACTTTGCCAGCCATCATCACGTCGGTAGCACGACGAATTGCGTCTACCAATGATTCGCGACATCCGTATTTGTTGTCGAATTTAGATTTAGTTACAGAATCATTAACATTAATTGCAGGTAAATGCAACGTTCCGTTTTTCATTCTTTCGTACAAACGGTGAACACCAGTTGTAGTTTCTTCAGATAACCCTTTAATAGCAGCAATAAGCTCTGGGTATTTATCAAAAACCATATTGGTTAAATCGCCACCATCATCTAAAATCATATTTAATGGTTGACGTTCTGGACCGAAGTGTAAAGTTTGTTCAATACACCAATCAAAATCAACTTCATTTAGACCTTTCCAAGCGTAAACCTGAATACCAGCAGCAGCAATTGCAGCAGCAGCGTGGTCTTGAGTTGAGAAAATGTTACATGATGACCAAGTAACTTCTGCACCTAATTCTACTAAGGTTTCAATTAAAACTGCAGTTTGAATGGTCATGTGCAAACAACCCGCAATACGAGCGCCTGCTAAAGGTTTAGATGGTCCGAATTCTTTACGTAAACTCATCAAGCCTGGCATTTCTGCCTCTGCTAATCCGATTTCTTTACGGCCCCATTCTGCCAGTGAAATGTCCTTAACTTTGTAAGGGATGTACGTTGTCTCTACTGATGACATAATTATTTGTTTTTAAATATGATGCAAAGGTAAACCATTCCCTTATCAATAACAAAAAAGTAGCCGTTAGAAGATTAAACCTTATTTTAAACTGACAATAAAATATTTCCCTTATTTTTACGGCATAAGGGCTAAAATTTCAATGACCGACCATTACTTTAACCATTCTCTTGTTAATTTACACTATTATAAATTTGGTAGTGGGCCAAAGGCGATGTTATGTTTCCACGGTTTCGGTATGCACGGCAAGCAGTTCTCTATTTTAAAAGAAAAGTTTGGGACCGATTACACCTTTTATGGCTTCGATTTGTTTTTTCATAAAGAAACAAAGTTGCAGAATCAGTCTATTGAACATTTGAAAAAAGGAATTTCAAAAACTGAATTTTGTAAGCTGATTATTGATTTTTGTGATGATCATCAAATTGACAGGTTTTCTGTAATGAGTTATTCTTTAGGTACTTATTATGCTACTGTGCTTGCAGAGTTTGAAGCAAAAAGGATTGAGAAGCTCTTTATATTAGCACCTGCATTTTTAAAAACGCTATCTATTATTAAGGTTTTCGCTAAAAACAAGCTTGCGAACTTATTTTTTAGGAAGCTTTTTTTAAGCAAACACGGTATAAGTATGGCCTTAAACTTGTTTAGGCGGATCAGAATTTTTGATTTGAAAAGCTATCATATTTTGCAAAAGGAGATGGCAACTGCCGAATTGCGTTATGCGTTTTATGCAAATGTTACTTACTTGCGCCATTTAGAAACTAAACCAAATGATTTAATTAAGGCCCTAAACCTTAATCAAGTGAAATGTTATTTTGTATTTGGCCAAAGAGATAAAATGTATCCACAGCATTTGGCTGATGAAATGATACCACAATTGAACTTTGGAAGCAAAATTATTTTAGATGAGGACCATGATATGGTGAATAAAAACTTGCCCGATAAAATTTACAGTTTAATGTATGATAATTAAGCCAAAACCATTTAGCCCGAAAACAATACTTTTCTTAGGTAGGATTTTAACCTGGTTCATGGGCTGGAAATTTAATAAGCTAAAGATTCACGATGCGGAAGTGCTAAAAGGACATTCCTATGTTTATATGTGCAACCATTTTGGCTTTTGGGATGGTTTTTTTGCCTGTTACTTTTGCTTAAAATCCATCTATAAGCAAGAACCAGCTTTAAAAGGATTTTACATGATGTCTTT
>SEDG01000189.1 GCA_004295885.1 Pedobacter sp.
CTCAACACGGAAGGGAAAGAAATTTGGAGTGGAGATTACAAAAAAATCACGACCAATAAAACAAACTCTTCGGAGTTTCAGTACTATATCCACGATAAAAATGGTGGCTACCTGTTTTTATTCGATCGAAAAACACTGGGTAAGGATCGCATTGCAGTATTAGATATAGCCAATGGCAAGGAACTTTGGAATTCAGAAAACTATCAGAACCTACTTCCCAAAGAAGCCAATGAAGATACAGAGATTGAAACCGTTAAATACCTTTCAGAGCTTGATGCTTTTTTAATTACGCAAAAAGACGCGCTAAATATGGTAGATGCTAAAACTGGTAGAAAAATTTGGGAAACCAAACGTTTTTCAGGTAGCGTTGGCAAATATCGATACGATCAGGCCACTAATGCGATCATTATGTTTAACTACAAGCCTACCTTACTGGCAGCTTTATTTTCAGGTTTTAAAAATCAGTTAATCAAAATTAACGCTGCCACTGGAGAAATTTTATGGGAAACCGACTTTAGGGGTACTGTAGAAAAGGAATTGGTGACGCGTAAGGCAGTTGCTGATCTTTCCATACAAGGTAACAGGCTATACTTCTGGTTAGATGGGCTTCAGGTTTATGATCTTTCCAACGGTAAAAAGCTGTGGGAAGTTACTTACGAAAATGACATGCGCAAAAGCGGAGGTGGCTTACTAGGCGGAGGTGAAAAGGCCATTTATAGAACCTTAGCAGATCCCATTTTTACTGCCGACGCAGTTTACCTCGTTGTTTTCGGAAACCAAGACAAAACAAAATATGTAGAAAAGCACGATATAACTTCTGGCAAGCTCATCTGGCAATCCGAAAAAATTACTGGCGCATTATCGATGCCTAACATTTACAAAGCAAAAGGCAAAATAATCGTTCAGGTTGGCGGAAAGGTTCAGATCCAACAGATCAAGCGAAAACGCACCGCCAATGGAGTTGAAATAGAATACAATGTTTTTTACGACTACATTGCACAAAAGAATGGGATCCTTGCCCTAGATGATGCAACTGGAAAAACAGCTTGGCGATCAGAAAAGTTTGATAAACGGATTACCGATATGATTGTTGATCACGATCAAACAGTTTTTGTTGGAGATGGCGACGAGTTTTATGCCTATGACATTGAAACGGGCAAACAGCTTTTTGATGTGAAGCACAATGATGCTAAGGTTGGAAAGGCAAATGATGTAATTGATTATGGTGACAATGTAGTGGTTATATCCGAAAAAGGACTTGCCAGCTATAAAAAATCAGATGGTAAAAGAACTTACTCGACTGAAAAGTTATCTGGTGTTGATTACTTTTATAAACTAGCAGACAATTATTTCTTGCGAGACCAAAAAAATTCTAAAAATACCATTTACGGGGTTGACTTGGAAACAGGCATCATCAAAGGTTCCGTTACCTCAAAAGGAAAAGGTGGAAGCCCACTCTATGGTGCTGGTATTGATATAACTGAAGATGGGGAGTTTATTTTTGCTTTCAAAGGAAAAAAAATAGAGAAAATTAAGGTTAATAATTAAATAAAAGTCCTAAAAAGTCGAAAAGAAATATTTTTTCGACTTTTTGTTTATTTTAGCTAACCCGCTCAACAAGTTAACTCGATGAATAACAAGCGCCTTCTCATTTTAAATGCAGCACAGCCCCCATCAAGGTTGTCCGTTCAGCTACATCCATTAATAACAAGCTGATATGAAAAGTAAATCCATCCCGGACTTAAGATATTTAGGCTTTTTTATTTTACTGCTCTGTTCTATTGTTGCAAAATCGCAACAACAGCCTAAGACCATTGAGCGTATCAATAAATTAATCGCAGATGCAAAGTCAACTTCATTAAAAGATACCATTGCCACAAAAAAATCCCTTCAAGAAGCTATTACGCACTCCATTTATCTTAAAAACGATACGAGTTTAGCTAAAGCCTACGAGGTTTATGGCATCATGTATGCCAGAAGGGGTTTTAACAAAGAAGGACTTTTTTATTTTAAAAAACAGTTGGAAGCAAGCAAGAACAGTGGTTTCGATGCTTATTTAGCGAATGCGCTAATTAATATCTCTAATGTACAATCTGAACTAGGCGACAATAAGGGCTCGATCCAAACTGCCTTACAATCTCTACGACTTTTTCAAAAGCTAAATAATAAGGCTAAGCAAGGTAATGTACTAATGAATATTGGCATTACTTACATTTCAATGGGCGATTATACCCAAGCAATGGAATACCAGTTGCAGGCCTTGGCTATCCGGGAAAAACTGAACAATAAATATGACCTCGCCTACTCGCAACATGCACTAGCAACATTGTACAGTAGGATGAAGAACAACGACAAGGCCTTAGCTTATAATCAAAAGGCGCTAAAAATATTCCAAGAGCTTAAGGAAGATGCCATTTCATCAAGCATTATCTTCAATATCGCAATCATTAAAATACGGCTAAAATCGTATTCAGAAGCCAAGGAAAGCATAGAAAGCATCATTCCCTATTTTGAGAAATTAAACAAGGCTGAAAGCTTGCGCAAATGTTATGTGCAGCTCAGTAACATTGCCGACCTACAGGGTGATGAGAAAGAAAGTGAACAATATCTTTCACTGGCAATTCAATATTCAAAATTAAACGGGAGTGCAACTAATGATGTGGGAATCTTGATCAATAGGGCCAGGCTAAACATGCTCCAGAAAAAATATGCCGAATCAGAAAATGACTTATATCTAGCACAGGAAAAGGCATTGAAGTCTACCGATTACTTTAACATCATCAATGTCAAGCGACAATTTTTAACGTTGTATCAAGAAAGTGGAGAGGCGAGGAAGGCGCAATTGATGCTTAATGAATATGACCAGCTTAAGGATAGCGTGCTCAACGAGACCAATATACTACAGTTAAATGAGCTTCAAACTAAATACGAGACCGAGAAGAAAGCTAACCTGATTACAATCCTAGATAGGGAAAACCACATCAAGTCTTTGCAATTGGCGAATAACAATTTAGTTTTGGGTGAAAATAAATTCCTGATCGATAAGCAACAACAGCAGCTTACCATTAACCAGCTTGAACTCCAGAACAAAAATCAGCTGGTAAGGAACCAAAAACTAGATGCGGAAAGAAAAGCCCAGGATATCAAGACACTCAAAAAACAATCGCAGATACAAAGCCTTGAAATTGTAAACAAAGAACTTGATATCAAGAGAAGAAACTTGCTGATTTTCTTGATATTGATGGTATTTATAGCGGTCGGGATAGTTTCTGTGATGGTCTACAACCGTTATCGACTAAAGCAAAAAAACCTGTTGCAGGCAGAAATATTTAAGCAACAAGAAATTGCGGCCAGATCGCTCTTTGAAGGCGAACAACAAGAACGAATCCGTATTGCCAGAGACTTGCACGATAGTTTGGGACAAATGCTTTCGGTGGTAAAAATGAATCTTTCGACCATGAGCGATATAGAAGCCGAGCATTCCTTAACCAAAAACACCGCGGTGTTGGTAGATAAGACCATCGAAGAAGTGAGGCATATTTCACACAACTTGATTCCTGAGGAGCTCAACTTTGGTCTTTTTGGTGCGATAGAGAGCTTATGTGATAAAATTACAGCCAGTGAAAAAACGAAGGCTAGCTTGAGCATTCCAGAAGCCTTAAAGCAATATAAATTTGAAAAACAGAATGAATTAGGAATCTATAGAATCGTGCAAGAAGTACTTCACAATATGGTGAAACACGCTGGAGCAACTGAAATTGGAATTGACGTTTCACGTAGAATGAACCGGATGATCATTCAGATCAAAGACAACGGTAAGGGATTCGACACAAACGATATCAAAAAAAGCAGCGGCCTGGGCTGGAAAAACATTGCAGCAAGGGTAAGTATGCTCAATGGCGAATTACAGGTTTCCTCAGAAATTCTTACCGGAACAGCCATAGAAATCAGTATCCCCGAATGGAACAAACAAGCAACAGCATAAACATTTTGATCGTAGACGATCATCAAATGGTGATTGATGGTATACGGAGTATGCTTCAAGATCATACAGCCTATGTCATTGTTGACGAAGCAAATAATGGCCAGGATGCCTTCGACATGATTGCAAATAATTCAGAAAAGTATCAATTTTTGATTACGGATATCAGTATGCCCTTATTGAGTGGAACTGAGCTCTGCAGGATGGTTAAACAACAATACAATCATATTCAGGTACTGATCTTGTCTATGTATAATAATATTCAAGCAGTAAAGGAAGCCATTAACGCAGAAGCCGATGGCTATATTTTAAAGAATGCCGGAAAAAAAGAGTTGCTCATTGCACTGCATCGCATTACTAATAACGGCACTTATTTTTCTGAAGACATCATTCCCATCATCTACAACCAATACCAGCACAAGCGGCAACAAGACGAACAATTGAAACAGCTTACCTCAAGGGAACAGGAGGTTTTAGCCTTAATTGCCAACGAGCTCACCAGCGAAGAAATTGGGGAAAAGTTGTTCATCAGCAAAAAAACCGTCGATCATCATAGGCAGCATCTGTTAGAAAAGTGCGGCTGCAGGAGTACGGTCGGGCTGGTAAAATATGCCATAAAAAATGGCCTAGTCAGCTGATATTTAACTGATCGTTGTTTGTTAAGTATTTTTCAACTTTCGAACCTCGCCATCTCCAACTCAGTTTCCCTAGGCTTGCCATAGTCGTTATTCTTTTCTATCCCATTCCTATGCTTTGCATAGCAGCAGTATATTAACACATCGATTTAAAGAAACTATCCCAAACTACTATTGGCAAAGACCAGCAATTGACGGATAAATACCAATAGATTGGATTGGAGTTAATTATTGGCTGATTAGTTTTTATTGGTTTAAAGATTAGGGCATTGCCTAAGATTTTTACAATCTACCATTCCTTTGCAATTTCCAATTTGCTAAATTTACCCAAACGATAAAATATGATAGAGATTGATACACTTCCCGTTAAAGACGTAATTCCTGGTTTCCATGGCAGGTTTGTACATACCGAGCACTCAACACTTGGTTTTTGGGAAATCGATAAAGGTTCAGTGCTCCCTGCCCATAGCCATTTGCATGAGCAAATTACAGAGGTGAGAGAAGGACAGTTTCAGCTGACCTTTAATGGAGAAACTCATATTTACACCCCTGGGATGCTTGCCGTTATTCCTCCATATGTTGAGCATAGTGGTATTGCATTAACCGATTGTAAATTACTTGATATTTTCCTTCCCGTTAGGGAAGATTACAAAGCCTTATAAACCAGCTGATGAAAATAGAACTGAAAGATAAAAATGCCTTAGTTGGGGCAAGTTCACAAGGCATCGGCCTTGCCATTGCAACCGAACTGGCGCAATGTGGTGCAAATGTTACCTTAATGGC
>SEDG01000874.1 GCA_004295885.1 Pedobacter sp.
TTAAATTGGCTGGGAGTTGATGTGGAAAGTTTACGCCCAACCCATATTAACAAACTTCATTTAACCACTCAATCTGGAAAAAGTACTTATGCTAATTTACCACTAGGTGGTTTTGGCATCAGCCGATATACGCTTGATAATTATTTGTATCAACTATTGTTGAATAGTGGAGTTACAGTATTTCAAGAAAGCGTAACCGATGTTCAATTTGATGAAGACTTATTTACAGTTAAAACCACAAATAACATGACGTTTACTGCTAAACAAGTAATTGGCGCCTATGGGAAACGTTCAGCATTAGACATTAAATTGGATAGGCCCTTTATCAAGAAAAAAGCTCCATTTTTGGGAGTCAAAGCACATTATAAGGGTGGTTTTCCAGATGATATCGTCGCTTTGCACAATTTTAAAGGAGGTTATTGTGGCGTTTCAAAAGTAGAAGATGACAAAATAAACATCTGCTACTTAGCCGATTATGAAACGTTCAAAGAATACAAAAATATAGAATCCTATCAACAAAATGTGTTGATGAAGAATAAAGTTTTAAAGGATATTTTACAACGCAGTGAGCTATTGTTTGAAGCACCAATAACCATTAGTCAGCTCTCTTTTGGAGCTAAACAAGCCGTTACCAATCACGTTTTAATGGTTGGAGATGCAGCAGGTCTTATTCATCCACTTTGTGGAAATGGAATGGCGATGGCTTTTCATGGCGCCAAAATAGTTTCTGAGACTTTAATAGCTTACCTTAACAGAGATATAAAATCTAGAGCTGAACTTGAAAAAAAATATACCAAAATCTGGAACAAAACATTTAACTCAAGGTTAAAGACTGGAAGTATTTTGTCTAGCTTGCTGCAAAGAGAAATACTCACCGACTTTTTAATTAATGTGATTACAAAAATGCCTTGGTTATTAAAGCAAATTATTAAAAGAACCCACGGCAAACCTTTACTAGGCAATGATTGATACCAAATACAGAAGCGAAGCCCCCGAAATAATGGATGATTTTAATATGGAAGGGGAAATATTAAGAGATGCATTAGATAAGATTGCAAGCATAAACAGGCTGTTGGGCGGAAATAAGGTGACGTTAGATGGCGTGAA
>SEDG01000190.1 GCA_004295885.1 Pedobacter sp.
TTTTTCTTCAATACATCAACAAAGTTTGAAGTTGCATCCATGTTAGAATTAGCCGCTAATTCCGCAATAGTAGCTTTTAAGGCTACACAGACATCATTAACTGCAGAACCAACTGTAGAAAGCGTAGCAGAACCACCCTGACTTGGTGCTGGTGGCAGCGAAGAATCTCCTAGTTCGAAATTAATTTTATCAGTCGGAATATTCATCAGTTTACTGGCTATCAATCCCATTCCAGTACCAGTACCTGGGCCGATATCGCTCGTTGCACTTTGTAAAACCAATGTTCCATCAGCTTTCAAGATACCTTTTACACTAGCTCTACCTCTACCAGCATTAAAAACGCCAATACTTACACCATAACCAATATTCCAAGAACCTTCTACTATGCTACCAGGTTTATTTTTTCTTTTATCCCAACCAATTTTTGCTGAACCTAATTTGTAAGCTTCCTTAATGTATTTACTAGAAAATGGTCTGTTTTGAGCAGGGTCTTTCTCTGGATCATTCTTGATCCTAAAATCCAATGGATCCATATCGAGTGCATGAGCCATTTCGTCTATCGCACTTTCTAAAGCAAATGCTCCAGTTGCCTCGCCAGGTCCACGCATCCAAATAGGCACACTCATATCCAGCGGAACGATATAGTAATTGGTGTTTACATTTTCAGAGCTGTACATAAACTTACTCATATTCACTACACCTTCGGTAAAGTTTTCGTAAGTAGAGCTTTGTCCAAAAGCTGTATGAGTGATACCAGTAAGTTTCCCATCTTTAGTTGCACCCAAACCAATTTTTTGATGTGCAGCAGGCCTGTTTCCAACCATTGTAAACATCTGGTCGCGGGTAATAACCAACTTAACAGGTTTCTTAAGGTGTTTGGATGCCATTACTGTTGCAATTTCTAATGGCCATGTTCTTAATGCCATACCAAAGCCGCCACCCACGAACTCGGAATTAACCTGAACACTCTCTGCTGGAATTTTAAATGCTCCTGCTATTGTATTTTGAGTAGCCTTCACCCCTTGTGTTTTTGCATAAACAGTAACTTGGTCATTTGGTCGCCAATCTGCAATAATCCCATGCAATTCCATAGGGTTATGCGTTTCTACAGGCATCAAGTAAGTTTGTTCAACCTGTACTTCAGCAGTTTTATAGGCATTTTCTACACCTCTAAGATAAGGAGCCGCACCTTGTAATTTCTTTGCGCCGGCATCCTTTATACTTTTCTCAAAATCAGTATTAAATGCAGCTTTTTCATAACTTACCTTTACTAATGATGCAGCATAAGTGGCTCTTTCAAAAGTATCAGCCACAACCATAGCAATGGGTTGTCCATTGAATAATACCTGATCTGTAAAAAATATCTTCATTTTTGGGCCACCTTCTGCTTCATATCCAGCAACAGATGGTTTATTTAAATGAGACAGTACACCTAAAACCCCTGGAGCTGCTGCAGCAGCCTTACTATCTATGGATGTTATTTTACCCTTTGTTATAGTGCTTGTAACCAAAACACCATAGGTTAATCCTGGTAACTGAAATTCTGCAAAATATTTGGCCTTTCCGGTTACCTTATCAATCCCGTCTACACGGTCATTTTCATCTTTAAAAAATAAATTTCCCATTACGCTTTTGATTTGGCAATAGTTAACGCTTCAATAATTGAGTTTGGGGCAAGCTTTAGTTTGAAATCATTTTCTCCAAAACCTTTAGCATCTTTCATTGCTAGTTTAGCAGCTTCCTCAAAATTTGCACCCGTTGCTGCTTTCCCTTTTAAAAATGCTTCAGCAGCTGTTAGCCGCCATGGCTTGTGAGCAACGCCACCCATTGCCAGTCTAGCATTTGTTATTGAGCCATCTTTTATTTCTAGTGCAGCAGCGACAGAAATTAATGCAAAAGCATAAGACGAACGATCTCTTACCTTTAAATAATGAACATACTGATTTAAATTGTTCACGGGGATTTCTAGTCTTACAATTAATTCGCCTTTTTGCAAATTATTGTCTTTTTCTGGTGTTGTACCAGGTAAACGATGAAAATCTAAAAAGTTTATTTTTCTTTCGCCTTTGGCACCAGCAATAACTACTTGTGCATCTAATGCGGCTAAACCAACACACATGTCACTAGGATGAACAGCAATACAAGATTCGGATGTGCCAAATATGGCATGCATTCTATTGTATCCTCCAATTGCGCCACAACCCGTTCCAGGTTCCCTCTTATTGCAAGGCATCGTGGTATCATAAAAATAACCACAACGAGTACGTTGCATCATGTTACCGCCAACTGTAGCTACATTTCTTAATTGTGCAGATGCGCCAGATTGCAACGCCAACATTAATAAAGGGAATTTCTCCTTTACAATCGCATTTTCGGCTAATGCCGAATTAGAAACTAAAGCTCCAATGTGCAACAAATTATTCTTTAGTTCGATTTGCTTTAGTGGTAAATGATTAATGTCGATAAGTTTTTCTGGAGCAGTTACTCCCCTTTTCATTAAATCTACCAAGTTTGTTCCACCAGCAATAAATGCTGCTTTTGGATCTTTACCCACCAAACCTAAAGCCGTTTTAACAACCGTAGTTCTTAAGTATGTGAAATTAATCATATCGCCGCCCCCTTCTCTTTAACTTCTTGTATCGCATCAACTATGTTAGGGTAGGCACCACAGCGACAAATATTTCCACTCATATATTCTCTAATTTCTTCTTTGGAATTTGCGTGACCTTCTCGGATACAGGCAACTGCACTCATAATTTGCCCAGGCGTACAATAACCGCATTGAAAACCATCGTGTTTAATAAAAGCAGCCTGCATTGGATGTAGAACATCGCCATTGGCCAAACCCTCAATGGTAGTAATGCTTTTTCCTTCATTCATTACCGCCAAGCTTAAGCAAGAGTTTACGCGTACACCATCAACGTGAACGGTACAGGCGCCACACTGTCCATGGTCGCAACCTTTTTTAGTCCCAGTTAAGTGAAGTTGCTCTCTTAATAAATCTAAAAGTGTAACTCTAGGTTCTACTTTTAAGGCAAAAGGTTTGTTATTTACCTTCAAATTCAAGGGGATTTTCTCAAAAAGCTCTGCGAATTGCTCGTCCACTTTGTTATCTGCCGCCTTCAAAACAGTTAAAGGTGTCAAAGAAAGTGCAGTAATAAGTGTAGATTTTTTTAGGAAATCACGGCGTGTATCACCAGATTGGTTATTGTCAATTTCAGCCATAATAAAAAAGGAATGTTATTTCTCTAATATCGTAATAACAAAATTCCTTTCCCTAAGGTTTTAGTAATTTAGAAGGATTCTATGTGTTTTGTCATTCCGATTTTGGAGGAATCTATTTATAAGAATGACAAAAATTATTTGAAAAACAATGTCAGCTGCACTTGGCTTAACCCGTCCTTCTTTCCACTTTACTTCGCCTGCGTTCCTTCGGCTCGTGACGTTTCAATAAGGTTTATATTACAATCGGTAGTAGTTCTTTTGGCGGGGTTGTTCCGGCTAGAATCAAAAAGAACATAGACGTCCCAGAGTTAAATCTGCGTTTTTGTGCTATTAATTTCGGTTTTTGTCACCTGAGTTATTGAGAATCCTTTAAGTGATTCACAGTATAGATTATTCTTTTGGAGGAGGGGTTAGATTAAATTTCCGCTAATACAGTTCCCTTTTCCCATACTTCTAATTTGTGTATAACACCACATTTTAAAGCAAAGTTTGCTCTTTGGTGGCCCACAGGGAAATCAAAACAAACTGGGTAATTAAAACCATTTATTTTTTCTAGCACTATATCAATCAATGTTTTGCCAAACTCTGAGCCAACATCATCTGGCTTTACTTTAAATCCGCCTATAATTAAACCGCTAAGTTTGTCTAATTTGCCACTTCTTTTTAAGTTATAGAACATCCGGTCGATACTGTATAAATATTCACCTGTATCTTCAACAAAAAGTATTTTTCCGTCTGTCTGGATTTCAGATTTACTTCCAGCTAAGTTTTCAATACAACGAAGATTACCACCAATTAGTTCTCCTTCTGCAACTCCCATCCTATTGTTGGCATTGTAGCTAGTGCTATATTTCATTTTTTGTCCTTTCAATGCTTGCTGAATGGAATTAATGGTTTCAATTTGTATAGGCTCTGCCAAAGCCCAGTCTGATGGAAAACTGTTGCACATCTTAGAATGTATACTGGCAACATGATACTTCGTGTTAATATGGCAATGAAGTATGGTTATATCACTAAAACCTATAAGCCATTTAGGTGATGATTTGAATTTGCTGAAATCTAGTTGATCTAGGATTCTAATTGCGCCATACCCCCCACGAGCACACATAATTGCTTTAATTGTCGGGTCATCTAACATTTGTTGTAAGTCCGCTAAACGCTCGGCATCTGTTCCACCAAATGTATAGTCTTTTGCACCAACAGTTTTTCCAGTAGTAACATTAAAACCCCAACTTTTCATCTGAATAATGGATGGTTCTATTTCTGCTTGAGTGATGTATCCCGCAGGACAAGTTATGCCAATTGTATCTCCTGGTAATAAATAAGGGGGTATTTTAACTTTTTTAGCTAACTCTGCTGTTGAAGTTTCTGACGGAGATACTCTTAACGGATTAATTAAAAGCGAAGCAGGGATAAGCGATAAAAAATATTTACGATTCATTATAAAGCAATATAAACATAAAAGATAAATTGTGCCTGTTAGACCGTAACTGGAACTTCTGCTAATTGAGCAGATAATCCTGCCCCTGCCAGCAAAAGTTCTTGTGTAATGGTCTTAGTGTAATCTGCAATTTCTGCCTTAAAATCTGTTACAGATGCGCCAGATCGAATTTCTTCCAATCGTTTTTCCCACTGACCAGTTAATTCTGCTTGTGCAATTTTTTTATCTTTAACCACTTCATAAACAGCTAATCCTTTGGTAGTTGGGATTAAATTTCTTTTGTCCCTTGTAATATATTCTCGTGTAAGAAGTGTTTCTATAATTGCTGCTCTAGTTGCTGGGGTTCCTAAGCCGCTGTCTTTCATTGCATAACGCAATTCTTCGTCTTCAATTTCCTTTCCCGATGTTTCTAGGGCTTTTAATAAAGATGCTTCGTTATATAAAGGTTTTGGCTTGGTTTGTTTCTCTAACAACACTTTATTAACGATGGGTAAAAGTTCGCCTACTTTTACTTTTGGCAAAGCTGGGTTTTCTTCATCTTTTTTTTCATCCTCTGTTTCATTAAATACTGAACGCCATCCCGCAGAGCGGATTACAGTTCCATTGGCAATAAATACAGAACCAGATTCTATGGTAATTTTAGTAATCTCCTTTAAACATTCTTGATGAAAGGCTTCTAACATTCGTCCAGCTACCATGTCAAAAACGGCTTGATGATCTTTACTTAA
>SEDG01000875.1 GCA_004295885.1 Pedobacter sp.
TCTATGTGCGGGAATGCAATTGACAATAAGTGCATATAAATTGCATTTTTACCGAAACCACCGTCCACAAAAATCCTTTTTACGCCTTCATTTAAGATTAACTTTAACGAATAAGTTTGCTGTTTCACTAAATCAAAAATCAATTGGTGATAGGCTTCCTCTGCTGTTTTAAATAGACTTAAATCTCTGGCTACAAATGCAGAGACTGCAGCAAACTCTGTCTGCGGCTGGGAGTTTTCAGGCACTTTAGTTCCTAGTTTCAAGAATAAACCTGGATTAAACTTCAAGTGTTTGAAAAGATAAGCAGCCCTATCATAATGGTCGGCTATTCTTTTGAGTTGTTGTTCATGCTCGTTGCCTGCAAATATTCTTGATGCTTTTACAGCCTTACCTTTAAAGTGCATGTAACACAAACAATCTTTTTTCAATTGTTCAGCAGTTAATGGCTCTTGATTAAAAGGATTTAAAGCGATACACCAAGTTCCAGTTGAAAGCAATACAAATGGCGTGGTAAAGTTAGCCAAGTACGGAATCAATGCCGCAGAGCTATCGTGAAGGCCTACGCCTACGTTAAATTGCTCGCCCTTATATTCGCTTATTGAACTTGAATCGCCTGGCGTAAATTCCCCAAACTTTTCTACTAAACCTTCATCAATTACCCACTGGTGGTATTGGTTCTTGGTAAAATCCCACAAGTGCGTGTGACAACCAATACTGGTAATATCAGCCACTGCTTTATTGGTAATTAAATAACTTAAATACTGAGGCAGGTGAAGGGCGTATTTAATTTTACTGTATAATTCTGGCCGCTCTTTTTTTATCCTATACAACTGTAAACCAGAGTTTAAGCTACCCAAAACAGGAGAAGCGGTTTCCAGGGAAACTTTTTCTTCGCCTCCATATTTAGCATAAAACTCTTGCTGTAAATCTTTAGGATATTCTTTTAAATAGTTGTAAAGTGGCGTTAAAGGCTGTCCATTTTCATCCAAGTAAACAAAACTGGCACCATAAGTAGAGAAATTGATGGCCTTAATTTCATACTCATTCATTTGCATCACTTGCGCCAAAGAATCATGAACAGAAGATATCAGGCTATCCAAGTTTTC
>SEDG01000191.1 GCA_004295885.1 Pedobacter sp.
GACAATAGATATAAAGTAAATGCAACAACAAAAAAAGTTGCTATATTCGAATTGTCAAACTAAATGGAACAGAAACATATTTATATCGAAAAACAGTATATCGGCAGGGATTATATCCGCATTGCGATAAGATTAATTATGGCCGCCTTCTGTTTTGCTGCGTATGTTTACGAGCGTGATCGTGACAATACAGTCGATTTATTTTTAGTGGTTGGTTTCGGCATTATTGGTGTTTCAATTATATTATTATTCCTTATTCAATATAGCATCCGCATAGAAAATAAAAGTGTGATTATTGATGGTTTATGGACAGCCAAAAAGGTTAAAATAGATTTAAATAGCATCGTTAGTGTTCGCAAAGCAACCTATAGCAATTATATTTTCAATAATCCAGTTTACAACCTGCATAGAAATGGAAGCATCCGTTTTTATTCTTCTGGTAAAGATGCCATTGTATTAACCGATAGGGATGGATTAGAATATTTTATTGGCACTCAACGCCCAAATGAAATGTATTTGGTTATCCAAGCCGAAATGAAGGGTTAACCTTTCTAAATTCTTTTATCTTTCGTCATTGCGAGCCTCTTTTTTTCATAGAGCGAAGCAATCTCATTTGAGTATGTACCGTAGCCGGCAAGGAGATTGCTTCTCTATACTCGCAATGATGAATCGCCTTAAATTCATAGTGTCGGCTTAGATATTCTAAATTAGTGACGCTTTAATTTTTATACAGTCTTTAGCTTTCAAACGGGAATTATTTCCCCAAAAATCAATATTTTCATTATTCAAAAAATCTCAATTCAGCTTTTTTACAGTTCTTAAAGCTTATTTGGCATAAGGCATTGTAATTGTATTTCTTTCGGAAAGCTGTTACCATGAAAAAGAATATTAAAATTTATTTATCAATTGCGACCGCTGTCTTGTTTAGCCTAAGCACTAAAGCACAAACCTACACACCAAAGGTTTCGAAGGATTCAGTCGGAATATTAAAAGCAAGGCTAGATGCGCTTAAAACAAGTGCAAAACTACAGGAGTTAAAGATTAAAGAATCTGAAGAAGAGGATGAAGTAGAAAAATTGCGGATTAAATTGTTGGAGGCCAATACAAATGCAAAAAGCTCTGCAGCTCAAAATAGTAATCTTTCAGAGAAATTAAAATCAGCAAGCGTGGATTTAAAGGAAATTGAAAAGGCTGCTAAAAAAGCTAAAAATGACACGGCCGATGCACAACGAGCCTTAGAAAGGTACAACAAACAAATTCAAAAAGTAGAAGATATTAGAACGCAAATACAAGGCGAGGAGCGAAAGCTAACTTATAAAAAACCATTGTTAGTTTATGATTATAAATAATGAAAGTGGCTGTCGGTAAGATGGCCATTTTTGTTTTTACTTGACCATCAATTTTATTACCAAGAGATAACACAAATTACACAAGATATAAGTTAATTTGTCAAAGTGATTTATTCAAATCAAAAAGCAAATTAAACATTAATGAAAATAGGAATTGTTTGTTATCCTACCTTTGGAGGTAGCGGCGTTGTTGCTACAGAATTAGGTAAAGCATTAGCTAATCAAGGTCACCAAGTCCATTTTATAACATATAGTCAGCCTGCAAGGTTAGATTTTTTCTCAGCAAACTTATTCTATCACGAAGTTTCAGTTAGGGATTATCCGTTATTCGATTATGCCTGCAGCATTTATGGCAAAACAGATTTTAGCTACCTATAGCATTAACATTCCTTTTGTAACAACTTTGCATGGTACAGATATTACCTTGGTGGGTAAGGATGCAACTTATAAACCTGTGGTAACTTTCTCAATTAATCAAAGCGATGGTATAACTACAGTTTCTCAAGACTTAAAAGAAGATACCTATAAACACTTCGAAATTAAAAAGGAAATTAAGGTAATTCCGAATTTTATTGATTTTACTCGGTTTAGTTTACAGCCAAAGGACCATTTTAAAAAAGCAATCGCTCCCAATAACGAGCGCATTTTAATTCATACTTCAAACTTCAGGAAGGTTAAGCGAACGCAAGATGTAATTTACATGTTCCAGAAAGTGTTGGAAAAAATTCCTTCTAAATTATTGATGGTAGGAGATGGCCCTGAGCGTAATTCAAACGAACAACTTTGTAGGGAGTTAGGAATTAGCGACCACGTAAGATTTCTAGGAAAACAAGATGCCGTAGAAGAAATTTTATCCGTTTCAGATTTGTTTATCATGCCATCTGAATCTGAGAGTTTCGGTTTAGCAGCTCTAGAGGCAATGGCTTGCAAAGTACCAGTAATAACCTCTAATGCTGGTGGTTTACCAGAACTTAATATTGATGATTTTTGCGGGTATATGTGCGATGTTGGCGACATAGATGACATGGCCAATAAAGCAATCACTATTTTGAGTAACGAAGAAACCTTGAAATATTTTAAGGAAAATGCGTTAATAAGAGCGCAAGACTTCGATTTAAAAAAGATATTACCGATGTATATTGATTATTATAATGAAGTTTTAGCAGCATCATTAGTGAAGGAGTAAATTAAAATCAATGTCGCCTATCAGTTACTTGGACAATCTTTTTTTAGATTGTCAAAGTTAAAAACTAGAAAATACTCAAGTTAAACTTTGTCAATCTGTTGAAGATTGACAAAGTATTATACCTTTCTACTTACTAAACACCAAACAAACAGGTGCGCCAACATTAATGCGCTTGCCACTGTCAGTTAATTTGCCAGTGGTTTTATTGCGTTTAAAAATTACCACCTCATTGCTATTTTGATGTGCAACCAATAAAAAGTTCCCAGTCGGGTCTATGCTAAAATTCCTTGGGCCTTTGCCTAAGGTGTTTACGGTCTTGATGAAAGTTGATGTTCCGTCTGTAGCAATGGCAAATAATGAGATTGCATTTGCATCACCTCTGTTGGTCTCATACAAGAATTTGCCATCGGGCGATACATGTATATCTGCTCCATCAATTTTTCCTTTAAAATCCTTAGCTATTGTGCCAATTTCTTGAAGTTTATGTAAATCGCCCTTGGCATAAGAAAAAGCCGTAATTGCACCAGTAAACTCGTGTGCTAAATAAGCAAACTTCCCATTTGGAGTAAAAGCTAAATGTCGCGGGCCAGAACCTGCATTAGTCTTAAAGGCTTTTGGAGTTGTAAGTGGTGTGGCAGAAGCCGCATCGTATTCATAGATGTAAGTTTGGTCCTCGCCTAGGTCGTTAGAAATTAAGTGCTTTTTATCTGGTGTAAATAAAACTTGATGAACGTGAGCACTGGTTTGTCTTTTTGGGTCGATGCTTTTGCCCTTATGCTGTAGGTGTTGTTTGATGTCTGTTAAACTTCCATCTGCATTGCGACCAAAAACTGCAATGCTGCCACCACTATAATTAGCTATGATTACATTATGATCATCAACTATAATAAAACATGGGTCGGCACCTTCTGATGACTTTTTGTTTAATAAAGACATCGCTCCTGTTTGTGCGTTAAAACGGAAAGCGCTCAGGGTGCTGTTTTTCCCGTCCTCATTTACGCTGTAAACGAATTTTTTGTCTTTAGAAACAGTTAGGTAGCTCGGATTAACCGTTTTTGTAGTGCTCTTTAGTGTTGTTTCGGCAGTAAATGTGTTGTAGTCGTAAACGTAAATACCCTCACTATTTCCTTTATTGGTATAAGTGCCAATTATTAAATTATATTTTTGCGCATTTGCTTTTACAGCTAATAACATAACGATAAGCAACAATAGTTTTTTCATTTTTGAATATTTTAAACGCAAAATACATAAGAAAGATTTAATTTTATTTAAAAACACAAAAGTCACTAGTGATTAACTAGCGACTTCTATAAAATCTTAAACCTTTGAGTCTTTTTATTTAATTAAATGCTTAATCTGGATTAATTCATGCTCTTCTAAAAATCTCCATCGGCCTCTTGGTAAATCTTTTTTAGTTAAGTTACCATAAACTACACGGTCAAGTTTTACCACATCGTAACCTAAATGTTCGAATATTCTACGAACGATTCTGTTTTTACCACTGTGAATTTGAATACCAATTTCTTTTTTACTTGCCCCAGCAACGTAAGAAATGTTATCAGGTTTAATTAGACCATCTTCCAATTCTAAACCGAACTCGATTTTGTTAAAATCACCCTGTGAAAGGTTTTTGCTTAACTCAACATGGTAGATTTTGGTAATACCATTTTTAGGATGTGATAATTTATCAGCTAAATCACCGTCATTGGTCATTAAAATTAATCCTGTAGTGTTTCTATCTAAACGGCCAACTGGGTAAATACGCTCGCGACTAGCTTTTTCTACTAATTGCATAACCGTTTTACGTTCTTGTGGGTCGTCTGTTGTAGTAATATAATCTTTAGGCTTGTTTAATAAAACGTAAACTTTCTTTTCGCGTTTTAACAACTCGCCATTATAACGAACTTCATCTTTAGCAGGGTCTACTTTGTGACCAAGCTCGGTAACTGGAATATTATTTACTGAAACTACGCCAGCTTCAATTAGTTCATCCGCCTTGCGACGAGAACAAATACCTGAATTGGCAATATAACGGTTTAAACGAATTAAGCCGTCGTCTTTTGGTTCTGGAGTTTTTCTTGCTCTAGTTGCAGGAGATACTCTTTCGCCTCTATCTTCTTTACCTCTATAGCCACCTTCATCGCGTTTTCTGTAGGGACGGCTATCTGTACTTCTAGATGTGCCACTTCCTTTTTTATCAGCGAATTTAGATTTATCTCCGTCGGTTATATAGTTATCTTTTTTAACGTAGCTACGTTTTCCTTCTGATGAATCATCACGTGAGCTACCTTCTTTAAATGCTTTTGGTTTGTAGCCAGAGTTGCCACTTTCCTTTTTCTCCCAAGGTTTAAAACCACCTTTGTCGTTTCCTTCAGTTCTTGGTTTGTAAGCCTTTGGCTCTCTATCACCTTCAGTTCTAGGTTGGTAAGCTCTTGGTTCTCTATCGCCTTCGGTTCTAGGTTTAAAATCCCTACTTCCAGTTGCTGGCCTTGGTGAATACGGTTTTGAATCTCCGTCTCTACTTGTTCTTGGTTTGTAATCTCTTGATGAGTTATCTCTGTCAGTTCTCGGTTTAAAATCTTTTCCTGAAGCTGTTCTTGGGGTGTATGGCTTTGAGTCGCCATCTCTTGATGTTCTTGGTTTGTAAGCGGGTCTGTCGCCCGTTGCAAAACCAGCTTTGCGTTTGTCTTTATCGTCTTTGTCAAATCCAGAATCTCTTCCTTCTTTATCACTGTATTTTCCTTTGGGTTTATCTGTTCCAGCAGGTCTTCTGCTTGTACTTTTTTCGCCCGATTTGGACTTGTCATCCCGACTGTTCCTTTTGTTGTCTTTCATTTGATACGCTTTAACTCGCATTAAATATGCGGGTGCAAAGATAATAAAAATGAAGCAATGTATTTCGTAAATTTTAGAGTAAAATGGTGTTTTTAAAATCAGCGTTTAAGGCAGTTTAAAGCTAGATTTTAGTAGAAAAATCCGTAACTATTTGATAATTAGATAAATGAATTGTACCTTTGTCGAACCAATTATATTTGTTCACCAAAAAAAGGAGGAAGATGATAAAGAAACACATCATTCCATGTACGGTAATTTTAACATTACTGGTTATGGCGCAAGTGTTTGCTTACACACTACCAACAGTAAAAAAAAGTCTAAAGAACAACAATCTCACCACCATAAAAAAAGAAGCTGAAGAGCCAGCATTTACCTTAGCTCAATTAGAATTTGCAGCAGAGACTTTGCCATTGGGCGATACTCGAATTAATACCAAAATGAAGAGAATTTTAGCTTCATATGGCTATGAAAATCTGCAGACAAATCGTTTACACCGCAAGGCGGCAGAGTGGTTTCCTATAATAGAACCTATTTTAGCAGCTTATGGTATCCCGAACGATTTTAAATATGTTCCCTTAGTTGAGTCTGGGTTACAAGGTGGTACATCTCCAAAAGGTGCGTCTGGTTACTGGCAATTTATGCCTGGTACAGCTCGTACTTATGGATTAAAAGTTAACGGTAGGGTAGATGAGCGTCAAAACTTAAGGAAATCTACTATTGCAGCCTGTAAGTACATTAAAGAATTGTATGGTATTTTTGATAGCTGGACTTTAGTTGCAGCTGCCTACAATGTTGGCGATGTACACATGAAAAGGCAAATTAACAAGCAAAATCAAGACAACTATTTCAAAATGAAATTAAACCGTGAAACAGGTGGATATGTTTACAAATTAATTTCAATGAAAGAAATTTTAGAAAACCCTCAGCGTAATGGTTACAAAAGCCAAAAAGCATTTATTGCTTATGTAGCTCCAACAACCGCTACGGTAGAGTAGTTTTAGACTAAATTTACTGTAAAGCCATTTCGAGAAATCGGAATGGCTTTTTTTGTGCATTACTTGGTGTAAGGCGCCATTGCCAGCTCGTTCCGATAGCTATCGGAAGGCAATCTTAATGCATATTGTTTTTCAACTCCTAGATTTGTGTCCTCACCAACTTAAACGCTACAGGCTGGCGGGAACACCAGCCTAGAAGCAATGGCCTCGAAGCAAAAAAGAAAAAGATTTTGAAATAATTAATCTGCGAATCTGCGGCTTATTTTTTAATTTTAGTCGCAATATGTCTTTGCAAAAACTCCGAGTAATTTCTGTTACCAAACAACCAGCCGAAGTCATCAAAATTGATTTTGAAACGGTAAATGGAGCAAAGCTGAATTACAAGGCTGGTCAATTTTTATCTTTAGTTTTTCAAGTGTACGGCAAAGAATTAAGGCGTTCTTATTCTTTTTGTAGTTCGCCAGCT
>SEDG01000876.1 GCA_004295885.1 Pedobacter sp.
CGGTTTTTTATCCTGTTAAGTTATTTGATGTAGTAGAACTGATTGATTCTGAAATAACGGAATGTATCATAAAAGGAATCGAAATACCAGGCAATGCCGATGATAATATTTGCTTAAAAGCCTTTAAAACGTTGCAGCAAGATTTTGATTTGCCTCATCAACAAATCGTTTTATTGAAAAATATTCCTGTTGGCGCTGGTTTGGGAGGTGGTTCTGCTGATGCTGCATTTTTAATCAAATTAGTAAATGATAAGTTTGATTTAAGTTTATCAATTGAAAAAATGCAAGGCTATGCAAGAGTTTTAGGTGCAGATTGTGCTTTTTTTATCGAAAATAAACCTGCTTATGCATTTGCCAAGGGCGATGAATTTGAAGATTTAGAAATCGATTTATCCAATCATTTTATGGTATTGGTAAAACCACCAATTCACGTTTCCACTGCCGAAGCTTACAGTAAAGTAAAAGTTAAAGAACCTGCCACATCCTTAAAAGATTTAATACATTTGCCTTTAAGCGATTGGAGAGCTAATATTTTTAATGATTTTGAGGTTTCTGTTTTTGAAAAATATCCCGAAATTGACGAAATAAAAACAAAGCTTTATGCCGCAGGTGCTACATTTGCGCTAATGAGTGGAAGCGGTTCGTCTGTTTACGCTATTTTTGAAAAGCCAGTTAAATTGCCAGAATTGGAAAAAGATAACTTGGTTTTTTACAATATTTAATAAGTTATAAACCACAAAGACACAAAGTACACCAAGTAATTTAGCCTTTGTGTTCTCCTTACCTTGGTGGTTAAAAAGTGAATATGGAAATAAACCTTATCCGCAAAAGCGGGAAATTTAATTTTGAAGCAAGTAACGAAGGCGGTTTTACTGTTGAGTTAGACGCAAATCCTGCAATTGGGGGAGAAGGAAAGGGTTTCAGACCAATGGAAACCTTACTAATTGGTTTAGGTGGTTGCAGTGGAATTGATATGGTGAATATTCTTACCAAGCAAAAAGAAGATTTAGCAGATATTAAAATCAATATTAATGCTTCAAGAGTAAATGAGGAACCTGCAATTTTTGAAGAAATTAACATCCAATTTAACCTTGCTGGAAACCATCGCTATTCGTACCCAAACAGAAAGAAGTTTACACAAAGAACATTCTTCACCTATCTACCTAACTTCAAGTTATAAGTTTGATGATGCAGAAGAAATGCGTGCTTTGTTTGCTAATGAAAAAGATGGGAATGTGTACAGCCGTTATTCTAATCCAAACACTTCTGAGTTTATAGAAAAAATGTGTTTGTTAGAAGGAGCAGAAGATGGTTTTGCAACTGCAACTGGCATGGCTTCTATTTTTACAACATTTGGTGCTTTCTTAAAAAGTGGCGACCATATTGTCTCAAGTCGTTCGGTTTTTGGTTCAACACACCAGTTATTAACCAACGTGTTTTCTAAATGGGGTGTTACTTTTGATTATGCAGATTTAGATAAACCACAAGATTGGGAGGGACTAATTAAGCCGAATACCAAAATGCTTTTTGTCGAAACGCCTTCAAATCCTGGTATTGACATAATTGATTTGGAGTTTTTGGCGGGTTTAGCAAAAAAGCACAATGTTTTGTTAGTAGTCGACAATTGTTTTGC
>SEDG01000877.1 GCA_004295885.1 Pedobacter sp.
ACAACATTAATAAATTTGTTATCTTGAAGAATAATTGTTCGCAATTAGTTTAAACCAAATATTTACTGTTACACTTTGAACGAGATGAGACATTTTTTTCTAATCTTTTTGCTTGCTTTTTTCCCTAAATTCTACTTGGCAGCACAAGATCCAATCGGCTTGCCTCAAGTAAGTAGCTATACAAGCTTAGATTACAAAGGCGGAACTCAAAATTGGGGAATTGCGCAAGATCGAAATGGGATTTTATATTTTGCAAATAATGAAGGGCTACTAACCTATAATGGAGCATATTGGAAATTGTACCCAACTCCGCAGAAAACAATAGTAAGGTCGGTAAAAATTGATGCTAACGGAAGGATTTATATCGGAGGTCAAAATGAGATTGGTTATTTCGAACCAAATGAATATGGCATATTAACGTATCACTCCTTAAAAAATTTAATTGCGCCAAAAGAAAGGCAATTCCCAGATGTTTGGGATATCGTATTTAATGGAAATGAAGTCTGCTTTAGAACAGTCAATAAAATATTTAGGTTAAAAAATAATAAAATTGAGGTGTTTCCTACACCGATAGCTTGGGTTTATTTAGGTAAGGTAGGCAACGAGGTTTATGCGCAAGAAATTAATATCGGATTAAAAACACTTGTAAATAATAAGTGGGAGATAAAGTGTAACGACAAAAGAATTATTGCTGGAGTTGTTACTTCGGTTTTACCATATAATGGAGATACATTATTGGTTACTACGTTAAAAGATGGGCTCTTTTTATTGAAGGGAAATGAGTTAATCAATAAAAAAACGGCCTTAGATAAAATCTTTTATAATGATAGGATTAATGGTGCAATGCAAATTAATAAGGATTTGTATGCGTTGGGAACGACTTCTTCCGGTCTATTCATTATAAACCGTAAGGGAACATTGGTAAGACAGTTTTCTTATTCTGAAGGCTTAAACAACAGTAACATCAGGAGTATTTTATTAGACCAACATCAAAACTTGTGGCTAGGATTAGACGATGGGGTTTCGTTTATTGCCTTTAATAGTGCAATTAAACATATTTATCCCGATAGGAGGAAACAGGTTTCTAGTTATGCAAGT
>SEDG01000878.1 GCA_004295885.1 Pedobacter sp.
GTTCGCATACCACCACAAGCTGGAAAATATAAAATCTACATTATAGATGAGGTTCACATGCTTTCGGCCAATGCATTTAATGCGTTCCTTAAAACATTAGAAGAGCCACCATCTTATGCTATTTTTATATTAGCAACTACTGAAAAACACAAAATTTTGCCAACTATTTTATCTCGTTGTCAGATTTTTGATTTCAATAGAATACAGGTTGAGGACATTGCTGGTCACTTAAACAAAATTGCCGTTCGCGAAAACATTACGGTTGATAATGATGGTTTACACATCATTGCGCAAAAAGCGGATGGAGGTTTACGTGATGCACTTTCAATGTTCGACCAAATTGTAAGTTATACCAATAGAAACGTAACTTATAAAGCGGTAATCGACAATCTGAACATTTTAGATTATGATTATTATTTTAAGCTAACTGATTTTTTATGCAGTGGCGATGTGAGTCAGACCTTACTTTTATTTAATGAGATTTTAAATAATGGTTTTGACGGCAATAACTTTATCAACGGTTTGGCAAGTCATTTTAGAAACCTTTTGGTTGGAAAAGACGCCCAAACTGTGCAATTGTTAGAGGTTAGCGAAACCATTAAGCAAAAATACTTGGCCCAGAGTAAATCTGCTGATTTAGGATTTATCTTAACAGCTTTGAACTTGGCTAATCAATGCGATTTGGTGTATAAAAATAGTAAGAACCAACGGTTGCAAGTAGAACTGTCGCTCATTAAAATGTGCCACATTCCTTCGGTAATCCAACTTGCAAATCAACCCACAGCAACTGACTTAGATCAGGATAAAAAAAAAACTTTAATTAAAAGTGTAGAAGCTGAAAGACCAAAGACTAAAGACCAAAGCGAAAAGCAAACAGCAGTCGGAAAGTCGGAAAGTCCAAAAGTAGAAAATGCTACAGTAGCAGACCTTAAAGATTTTGTAGAAAGAGAAGAACTGCAAGATTTACCTGACCATTTAGATATTCCGTTACCTACAAAAGCGCCAGAACCGAATAGGCCGATTACCTTGCCTAAACCATCTACAGGCTCAATTAAAATACAACCATTAAACACTAATAAGGTCGCTTCATTAATTCCTTTACCGATGAGCAGTTTTTAGAGCTTTGGAAGGTTTATACCCAAAAAGCCAGGGATGCGGATAAAATTCATTTGTATACCTTGATGAATAACGACCCAATAATTAATGGGACTGAAATTACGGTATTGGTAGAAAACTTAGCTTTGGAAAGCACCTTGCAAGACGAAAAAGTTGAGCTATTAAATTTTCTTCGCTCTGCATTGAAAAATTTCGATTTACAAATAGTTACCAAAAAGGCCGAAAATTTATCTAAAAAGAGAATTTACACCAATAAGGATAAGTATGCTTATATGGTCGAAAAAAATCCTCAGATAGAGGAAATGCGCAGAAGGTTTAACTTGGATATTAATCCTTAATTTATGACTAGCGAAAAAAAGGTTTTATTAAGAGATTCGTTTTACGC
>SEDG01000879.1 GCA_004295885.1 Pedobacter sp.
GCTGTGCGTTATTTAGAAAAAGACCCTATTGATGTTGCCGCAACTGGCGGAACAAACTGGCAGAAATATTTGCCTCCGCGTTTCCAAAAGCGAATTTTTTATCCCTTTTTATGGACCGAAGAGCAAATGGAGGAATGGGGAAAAGGTTGGGTGCTTAGTGTATTACAAACACTTCGAAAATAAGATTTATTTGGCTTTAGACACGTTTTTTCGTACTTTTGCATCATATTAATACTTAAGGCAGTGATAGATACTTTACAAATTAAGATTACAGAAAGCAGCAATCCGAGATTAGCTGAAACAGAATTTAAAGACATCCCATTCGGAAAAATTTTTACTGACCATATGTTTATGGCCGATTTTGAAGATGGAGAATGGAAGAACTTGCAAATTTTGCCTTACGGACCAATTCCGATGAGCCCTGCAATTTCTGCTTTACATTATGGTCAGGCAATTTTTGAAGGTATGAAAGCTTATCGTTTGCCAAACGGCGATGTAAGTGTGTTTAGAGCTGATAAAAACTTTGAACGTTTTAATATTTCTGCTGATAGAATTGCGATGCCAACTATCCCAGAAGAGATTTTTATGCAAGCTATTTCTACCTTAATTAACATTGATAAAGGTTGGGTGCCTACGCAAGAAAATTACTCCTTGTACTTAAGACCTGTAATGTTTGCAACAGATTCAGCTCTTGGCGTAAAAGCAAGTGATACTTATAAATTCGTTTTGTTGGCAACACCAACTGGGCCATATTACACTAAAGCCTTAAAAGTTAAAATAGAAACAAAATATACCCGTGCAAACGAAGGTGGAGTTGGTTACGCCAAAACTGCTGGTAACTATGCTCGTTCTTTATATCCTTTTGCAGAAGCGCAAAAAGAAGGTTTCGACCAATTACTTTGGACAGATTCTGCCACCCATACTTTAATTGAAGAATCTGGCGCAGCTAATGTAATGTTTGTTTTAGATGGCAAATTAATTACTGCAGCAGTTAGCGAAACTATTTTAAATGGCGTAACTCGTGATACCATTATTGCTTTAGCAAAAGACAGAGGGATTACTGTTGAGGAAAGAAAAGTAACCATCGCAGAAATTGTTTAGGACTGTCATCCTGAGCGTAGTCGAAGGATTTTAGATAAATTAACCGCCTTATATGCCAAACATATAAGGCGGTTTTTTTTTAACGTCTTCTTTGTTCCTTTTGCTCTATTCTAATTTGCCTACGCCTTCTGCGTTCGTCTCTGTCATCTTTCATCTTCTCGAACTTGGCAACTTGTGCCTTAATTTCAGCTTCTTTTTGTGGTGTTACACCAACGCTATATTTTACACCTTGAAAAAGGGTTTTCCAAATGAAACTAAAAAAAGAAGCCGTTGGTTCGCGTTTAAA
>SEDG01000880.1 GCA_004295885.1 Pedobacter sp.
TATGACATGTTTGAAGATGTGAAGGAGGCGACCATACATGTAACTGAAAAACTAAAGGCAAAACCAGTTCCGGCAGGTAAGTACGATTTAATATTAGATCCATCTCATCTTTTCTTAACTATTCATGAATCAGTTGGTCACCCAACAGAGTTGGATAGAGTATTAGGCTATGAAGCAAATTATGCAGGCACAAGTTTCTTAACGTTAGATAAATGGGAAAGTAAAAAATTCAACTTTGGTAGCGAACATGTAAACGTAATAGCTGATAAGTTGGAAGTTGGTTCATTAGGTGCCGTAGGTTACGATGATGAAGGTGTAAAATGTGGTAAGTGGGATATCATTAAAAATGGAATTTTAGTTAATTACCAAACCATACGTGATCAAGCGCATATATTGGGCCTAAAGGAATCCCAAGGTTGTTGTTATGCAGATAGCTGGGATAATATCCAATTCCAAAGAATGCCAAATGTATCTCTTGCACCAAGTAACACAGAATTAACCGCTGCAGATATGGTTAAGGATGTAGAAAAAGGAATTTATATGTTCGGACGAAATTCTTATTCAATAGATCAGCAACGATACAATTTCCAATTCAGCGCTCAATTAGCCTATGAAGTTAAGGAAGGAAAGATTGTTGGCATGTTTAAAGATGCGTCTTACCAATCGAACACACAAGAGTTTTGGAATGCCTGTGCTAAGGTTTGCGGTAACGGCGATTACAGACTTGGCGGAACTTTTTCAGATGGAAAAGGCCAGCCAAGCCAGGTGAGCGCAGTTTCACACGGCAGTGCAACAACTCGTTTTAATGGCGTTAAAGTAATTAATACTGGGAGCAGGATAGGGTAGAATATTGATTTTTGCCTTCAATAGGGCTATGCCGTTTATTTGAGCATCTGGCTGCCAAGAAGACCCTGACCTAAATTCAGGTTGACGAAGATGTTAAAAAACCTCATAGGTTTTAAAAAGCTATGAGGTTTAATATTTATCCTTCAGCTAACTCTTTTACCTTAGCTAGGGCCTTTGGCCACATACCAGCAAACATTTCTATCATTTGCTTGTTTTCTTCAGATTCTTCCATTTCCATAAAAATATGT
>SEDG01000881.1 GCA_004295885.1 Pedobacter sp.
GCCTTAAAGTCAGAAAGTCCGAGAAACTGAAAGTCGGAAAGATAGATACGTCATTAGCAATATGCACCCAATCTCACTTCTCATATCTCACTACTCACATCTAACAAAATGAACTTTATAACTTTTACAGAAGAAAAACTTAGAACTTTTACTCGTTCTGTTTTTAAAAAGATAGGCTGTTCTGATGAACACGCGGAACTAGCAACTGATGTTTTAATAAAATCTGATTTACGCGGTATCGACTCCCATGGTGTGGCTCGTTTAAGTGGTTACGTTCGTTTATGGGAAAAGAATAGAATTAATGCTACACCCAACATCAGAATAGTTCATGAAACTCCAACAACCGCAACAATAGATGGGGATGCTGGCCTAGGACTAGTTGTTGCTCCTTTTGCGATGAGAGTGGCTATTGAAAAAGCGGAGAAATATGGCAGTGGTTGGGTTTCAGTAAAAAATTCAAATCACTTCGGCATTGCTGGCTACCATGCGTTAATGGCAGTTGAAAAGGATATGATAGGTATCAGTATGACGAATGCTAGTCCCCTGGTTGCCCCTACTTACGCCAATGAACGTTTGTTAGGCACCAACCCGATGTGTTATGCTTTTCCTGCTGGGAAATATCCACCAGTTATTGTAGATATGGCTACCGCAGCAGCTGCAAATGGCAAGTTAGAAATTGCGCAGCGAGCCAACAAGGAAATTCCTGATGGATGGGTACAAGACAAGGACGGGAAAAATTCTATCAATCCGAATGAGTTAAAAAGCGGCGGTTCATTATTGCCATTAGGGAGCGATAAAGATCATGGCAGTCATAAAGGATATGGGCTAAGCGCAACCGTAGATATTCTATCAGCAGTACTTTCTGGCGCCAATTATGGCCCTTGGGTGCCGCCTTTTGTAGCATTTTTAGAGCCGTCAGCAAATCCTGTTGGCGAAGGTTTAGGTCATTTTTTAGGCGCTATGCGTGTGGATGGTTTTCGCCCTGCAGAAGATTTTAAAAATCATTTAGACAATTGGATTGAGCGTTTTAAGAGTGCTAAAACAATAGACCCTGATAAAAAGGTAATTATTCCAGGAGAACCTGAGCATAATTTCATTGGTCTCATCATATTTCCCTTTTGAAATTTCTTGTTTATCTACCGTGATATCACCATTTGTTGAAATTGGTAGCTGGTCTTCTATAATTAAGTTAATGGTTTGAGACTTTCTATTTTTGATATCTATAATAAAACTCCTGCTATCTTTTTGTGATGAACCAATAAATTGTCTTTCATTAAAATCTTTTTGTTTTTCTCTTTTGATGATTACATTTTTATCCGTTCCTAGTGATAATGTTAAGGTATCCGAAGAATTCTGAACATCTAATAAAGTTTTTCCTAAATAAGTTCCTTCAAAGAAAATATTAGCTTCTCCACTTATTAAATTTGCTTCGCTAAAACCATTAATCTTTGCCGTTAGAAAAGCTTCTTCACTTAATTTTGGTGCAGCGAAATATTCGTAATCTGCTTTAAAATCATAGTCACCTATCTCTACAGCAAACTGTTTCCCGTCGCTTAAAATGGTGTAAGGATTTTTAA
>SEDG01000882.1 GCA_004295885.1 Pedobacter sp.
CCTTCTATTAGGTTGCTTCAGGTAGATCATGTTACTAGTAATGTTCCTGCCAATGATACACAGGTGGCCAACTCAGGATGGAAGCCCTGCATCCCTCAATATGTAGCAGAGTTCTCCTCGGTTGCTTATTTTTTTGCGAGGGAAATTTATGAAAAAAAGGGGATACCAATCGGACTGATCCACACCTCATGGGGAGGGACACCTGCCGAAGCTTGGATGAGTGCCGAGGCTTTAAGCGAGTTTCCTTATTTTAATCAACAATTGGCGGCATTAAAAGATAGCTCTCCAGAAAAAGATCTTCAGCGATTGCTTACTTGGCAGGAAACAGTCAAGCAAAAAGATAAAGGCTATGTAATAGGCAAACCGCAATGGGTTTTAAAGGGATTTGATGATTCAGCTTGGTCTACACTTCCTATCGGCACAGCATGGGAGAATTCGGTATTGCCAGATTTTGATGGGGTAGTTTGGTTCAGAAAGAGGGTAGAAATTCCTGCATCCTTAGCCAATAAAGAGCTAAAAATAAGTTTGGGTACAATAGACGATAATGATATTACTTACTTTAACGGAGAAAAAGTTGGAGAAACTATAGGGTATGATCGCCAGCGCACCTATACTGTACCCGCAAGTATGGTAAAACAAGGCTATGCAGAAATCACGATTAGAGTTTTCGATGGTATGGGTGGTGGTGGCGTAGTTGCTAAAAATGATGAGCTTTATCTAGCCTCTGCAGATGGCAACCGCATAACGCTAAGTGGTGATTGGAAATTTAAAGTGGGAGTTAATCTAAACGAAGTGCCACCTGCACCCATTTCCAGTTCGGGTTCGGGCAGACCAACTGTTTTATATAACAAGATGATTCATCCATTTTTACAGTTTGCGGTGCGTGGAGTGTTATGGTATCAGGGAGAAAGTAATGCTGATCGGGCAACGCAATATCAAACCTTATTCCCAGCATTGATTAGTGATTGGAGAAAAAAATGGAATTTGGGAGATCTACCCTTTTACTTTGTTCAATTGGCTAATTTTAAAAAGGTAGATACAATTCCATCTCCTTCTGCATGGGCCGAATTAAGAGATGCACAATTTGGGGCG
>SEDG01000883.1 GCA_004295885.1 Pedobacter sp.
TTGGCTAAAATACCTTTACAAATGTTATTCAGCGAGCAAAACTTTAGAAGAGGAGAATTTTGTGGAAGCATAGAAGTAATTTGCGGCTCCATGTTCTCTGGTAAAACGGAAGAATTAATAAGAAGATTAAAAAGAGCACAAATTGCAAAGCTGAATGTAGAGATTTTTAAACCTAAAACGGATACGAGATACGATGAGACAGCCGTTGTTTCACATGATTTAAACTCCATACAATCAACTCCTGTCGACAGCTCTTCTGCCATTTTATTATTAGGTGCAAATACACAAGTTGTAGGTATTGATGAAGCTCAGTTTTTTGATGAGGAACTACCAGATGTTTGTAATAAATTAGCTTTAAAAGGAATAAGGGTAATTATTGCTGGCTTAGATATGGATTTTTTGGGTAAGCCATTTGGTCCGATGCCTGCTTTATTAGCAATCGCTGAACACGTAACCAAAGTAAATGCAGTTTGTATGCAATGCGGAAGCCCTGCTGTTTATTCTTACCGCACGGTTGTAAATGATGCCAAAATTCTTTTAGGAGAAAAAGATAGTTACGAACCTAGATGCAGGGCTTGTTATAATACAATGGGCTGAGTGAGTCTTGAGTCGGCAGTCGAGAGTATTAGTCTTAATTTACTGTTTAGTTATGAAAATCTTAAACGATAATACGCCTACTAGCCAATTGACCGAAGTTAAAGTTGGCGATTCAATTAGCAATGGCATTGGTACTTTTGGAGAAGTAGAGGATATCAAATTTGAAGATGGTGATGGCTTTTGGGAGTTTACTTTCTCTTTGGTTGGTGGTGGATTTATTCAAGTTAAAAAGAACAGAACAACTTGTTAGCTTTAATAACCATGATAAAGAGGATTAGCACAGATTTATTTCTTAATCCGTGTCTATCTGTGCGCATCTGTGGTTAACAACCCTATCTCCTGTCTCTTTTCCCCCTTAAATTTGTCGTTTTTACCCCAATAAATAATTGAAATAATTTCGAACTTAGTGTAAACTAAATATAGAAATTATGACAAAAGAGATTTGGGCTAACTTGCCAGTGGCAGATATCAGTAAATCAGTTGAATTCTTCAG
>SEDG01000009.1 GCA_004295885.1 Pedobacter sp.
GAAATATTCGGTTTAAATAGACCGTTACCAACCATCATTAATACAAGCCCTAAGTAAAAGAAATTTGCACTTATGCCTTCCATTGCCATAGAAGCGTGACCACAAGTCATTACCAATGCTCCAATGATTACCGCTTTCCGATATCCTGTTAATTTATCAGCAATAAACCCACCAACAATTGGTGTTAAGTATACTAAGCCTGTGTACCATCCGTATAAACTTAATGCTTCTGGTCTAGTCCATTCCCAGCCACCTTTGCTAGCCTCACTTACTAAAAAAAGCACCAATAATGCTCTCATTCCATAGTAGCTAAACCTTTCCCACATTTCGGTAAAGAATAGTACAAATAATCCTACTGGATGGTTGAGAAGTTTTTGTGTTTCAACACCACTTTTCTCTAGGTGTAAATCCAGTGCCTCGTCTTGGCTTAGGCTAATAGTTTCAGATGCCATGTTAGTTAGTTAATTTTAATATTTCAGTTTTATTTGTGTGTAGTATTGTTATTTCAAATTGCAATATAAGTACATGTATGCACAGTAGCAAATTTTAAAATGTAACGTAATTATGCTTTTAGTTTGTTTTAGTGATGATTGTTGACGCTTTCACAGGCTTTCCATAAAAATCATCATTAGGCGAAGGGTCGTTTTTAAGTTCTAGGTTTTCTGATAAGGATAATTTTCCCCAATTTAATTTATAGCCGTCAAAGCTGCCATCACCAACATAAAATTCAAATTTTCCGGCCATCTTTGGATCGTATGGGGCTAAATGGTCAAAAACTATCATATTTACTTTGTTTTCTACTGTTAGTGTCATTGTATTTGCCTTGTTATATTCAAATACAACTCTGTTTTTTAAAGGTTGATTTTTTGCTACTTCGAAAATGTTCTTGCCAAAAACAGGTTCTCCTTTTTCGAAAGACAGTACTTCGATTACCTTTTTATTGGTGGTGGCATTATTCCCTTTCCATCCTAGAAAAATCCAGTAGGGTTGTTTCCCATTAACCATTACAGGAATCATTTCATAGTATCGAGTACCAAACCAGTTTTTGTTAGAAGTTAGGCTATTCGCATCTGTTAATTTATCTGAACCGTCTGTAAGTGGAAAAAGTTTCAAGCTGCCATCTGATGTTCCCATTTGTATGGTTCCATAATAGCGATAGGTACCTTCCTCCGTTGGAACAAACCACGTGATGATACGAAATGAATTGTCTGGAGATTTTAGGATTGAAATGCGTTTTAAAGAGTCGAAACCAAAATTGAAAGAACCATTTACCTTCAATGCACTAATAAATTTCTTTACAAATTGAGCGTTTTTCTCAACCCGTTCTAAATTGGTTTTAGCCGCAAAAGTTTCCTCACTCAAAATCACAAGGGAATCTTGTATTTTGTTTAGCCTTGGCGTATTGCTTATATTATAGGTGTGCTGTGCGCTAAGTTTATTAAGCGAACAGCATAAAACGAAAAGGAATAAGTAAAACTTAAAGGGTTTAAACATAGTTGATTAACGTAGATTTTCTATAACTATTGCACTTGCGCCACCGCCGCCATTACAAATTCCGGCAACACCAATTTTGCCGTTATTTTGTGCTAAAACAGAAAGTAAGGTAACTACAATTCTTGCTCCAGATGCACCCAGCGGGTGACCAATCGCAACTGCTCCACCGTTTACGTTCACCGTGGCTGCATTTAAATCTAGCTCTTTGTTATTTGCCAAAGATACAACAGAAAATGCCTCATTAATTTCAAAGAAATCTACGTCTGTAGTTTTTAAATTGGCTTTGCTCAATGCTAATGGAATTGCTTTTGATGGAGCTGTAGTAAACCATTCTGGCGCTTGTTGCGCATCAGCATAAGCCAAAATTTTAGCTAGCGGCTTAATACCCATTTCTTTTGCTTTTTCTGCGCTCATTAAAACTAAAGCTGCGGCTCCATCATTTAATGTGGATGCATTAGCGGCTGTAACTGTGCCGTCTTTTTTGAAAACCGGTTTGAGACTTGGGATTTTATCGAATTTTACAGCAGCAGGTTCTTCATCATTACTAAATAAAGTGATTTCTCCTTTTCTGTCTTTTATTTCTACAGGGACTATTTCTTCAGAAAATTTACCTCCCGCTTGTGCTGCCTGAGCTCTCTTATATGATTCAATGGCAAAGTTATCTTGGTCTTCGCGACTAATGTTGCAAGTTTCTGCACATAATTCTGCGGCAGAACCCATGTGGTAATCATTGTAAACATCCCATAAGCCATCTTTCACTAAGCCATCGGTAATTTGCCCATGACCTAAACGATAGCCATTTCTAGCTTTATCTAAATAATAAGGCACTAATTGAGTTGCTGAAAACCCAGCTAATGAACCACCGAAACTACCCACAGGGGTTCTTACGGCAGCAACAATTACTACTTCTCTCATATGATATTTTATAATATTTGGTGGCGCAATTTAGTCAATAGGAGAGAGATTACGGCAAAAATGTTGAATTTTGACTTATGGCTGTGACTTTGTTATATAAACCTGACTGTTAGCGGTTCCCATTCCGATAGCGTGCATACAAATATTGCGACTGAGGAATATGTTGCTTTGAAACTTTATAGGTAGGCGACTATGTTGTCCCCCGCTGGAGTGCCTGTTCCGATTCATCGGAAGGTTTGGGGGAGGAAATTGCAACTATTTTAGCCTCCGCTTTAGCCTTGCCTCGGCTCTTGACAGCCGAAGGGTCAAGTCACTTTTTCCTTGATGAAAAAGTAACCAAAAAATCAAGGCTGAAAATGCCTCCTCGGATAAGTACGTCAATTGTTTTGGGCCGCAAGCTGAGCCGTTCGGCGAAAAGCCTTCACTTCTCCACCTTGCTGATTTGTCACTAGAGGGCATATATCGCTTTAAACAATTAACTACTTCTCTCTCAGATGCATTTAAGGCCGTCATCGTCCTTGGGTCGGGATTGTGAGATTTTGAAAGGTTGCATAGATTCATATACTAACGCGATAAGTCTGTCCTTTCCCACGCTGGATGGAATCTTCCCAAAGGAACTCCTATGGATTTTTTCTGATATTTAATCTTCAGCGTCTGACTTTTTAGATTTCGATTTTTTCTTCGCCTTAATCGCCTCACTTAATAGATATTCAATCTGTCCGTTTGTACTGCGGAATTCATTGGCGGCCCATTGCTCTACCTCTTTAAGCAAAGCAGGGTTAATTCTCAACACAAAGGCTTTTTTATCTTTCTCTGACATCGGTTTCTATAGCTCCTATATTGTTTGATGTTTTTAAGTTGATAAGGAACAACGCTAGTTCATCAACTTTTTCGGTACTAAATAACAGTTTCTTATCACTTGAAAGTTCTAATTGTAAACCTTTACTTTCATTATTAAATACAAATGCCTTATCGTTAAATTTAAACCACAGGCGGTAGCGTTTGCCCCAACCGCCATATTCGCTTAACGCATCATATTTTCTGATATACATCTTATTAATCTGTGTCCAAGAGATAAATGTAGTTTTACGAGCAAAGGGCTTGTATCTATAATTAATACCTTGATTATTTATTTTTAAAACCAAAGTACTTTTTTGAACCAAGAAAATAATAATGAATGGTAAAAGGGCAGCAATAAATGGTAAAAAATAAATGTCTTTAAGCTCTTGCATTTTCATACCCCCTTTGTCTAACAGCACAATGCTTACAACTATGGTGGCTTCAATACCTGCTAAGATATGTAACCACCATAGGTTTAAATGCTGTCTTTCTTCAAATTCCATTAGTTGTATAATGTACCAGTATTTACAACAGGTTGTACGTGTCTATCTCCGCATAAAACAACCAAAAGATTGCTAACCATTGCAGCCTTGCGTTCTTCATCAAGTTCTACAATTCCTTTTTGTGATAGTTTTTCCAAAGCCATTTCTACCATTCCAACAGCACCTTCTACAATTAATCTTCTAGCGGCAATAACTGCAGTAGCTTGTTGGCGTTGCAACATCGCACTAGCAATTTCTTGCGCATAAGCCAAGTGAGAAATACGTGCCTCAATTACATCAATTCCAGCTCTAGACAAACGTTCGTTTAATTCTTGCTCTAATAAAATACTCACCTTTTCAGCGCCATCTTTCAAGGTAATTTCAGCACTTTCATCCTCCATATTATCATAAGCAAAACTATTTGCCAGATGCCTAACTGCTGCTTCACTCTGTATATTAACGTATTGCAAGTAATTTTCTACCGCAAAAGTTGCTTTAGCAGTTTCGTTTACTTGCCAAACAATTACAGCAGCAATCTCAATCGGATTACCCATTTTGTCGTTAACCTTTAATTGCTGTCCGTTTAAGTTGCGAGCTCTTAATGATAATTTCTTTTTGCTCGTTAGTGGGTTTACCCAGAAAAAGCCGTCAGACTTAACTGTTCCAATGTACTTTCCAAAAAGCGTTAGGACTTTAGATTCGTTGGGATTCACGATAATCAATCCTGGTAAAACTAGAATAAAATTTACTGTCAATATTATTGCGCCAGTAAAAAAATACTCATTTGAGAGGGCTACAATGCCACCAATCAATAATACTAAAAACAAAGCCAAGGTTAGATAACCTGAAGGTGGTTTGATAATTTTTTCTGTATACATAATGATATTAATTTGATATCACAAATGGAAACATAAATATTCATATTTGCAAATAAAGCTGTGTAAATATTTATGTTATGGGCTATTAAGAAATTAATCTTAATTTTGGGTTAATCAATTTGTAAATTTTGGCGAAAATCAGAAACAATCCTAAAGTGCTTTATCGCAAATATTCATCGAACATTAAATATGTGATGATGGTTGCGTGTGTGTTCTTAATCACCCTCTATTTACCTAAACAACCTCGATTTAGGTATGAGTTTGAAAAGGGAAAAGTTTGGGAGAACAAAGATTTGATATCTCCATTTAGCTTTGCAATTTTAAAGACTAACAGCCAAGTAACTACGGATAAAAAAGAGGCATTAAACAATGTTTTGCCAATTTATAAGTATGATGTGGAGGTTTTTAAGGCGCAAGGCGAAGCGTTTTTAAATGAATTTGATGTAAAGTGGAAATCTAATGCCTTTGCGGAAAATGAAAAAGAGACAAATAAACAGAACGCATATAAAATGCTTGAGTCTGTTTACAAAAGGGGTATCATTGAGTTGACTGCCAAGCACCAAAAGGAGGGAAAACATTATGATTTTTCATTGCTTGACAATAACATTTCTGCAAAATCAAATTCTCAAGATGTTTTTACTACAGAAAGTGCGCTGGATTTTTTCAAGTCGAACTTTAAATCTATCAACGATAGGGTTAACGATGTGGTTATTGATTTAGTTGAGAGTCATTTAAAACCGAATATCATTTTCGATGAAGGTTTAACATTGGTTGTTCAAGATAATACCATCAATAGTTTGTCTACCACCAAAGGGATGGTTCAAAAAGGCGAATTAATCGTAGCCAAAGGCAGTACGGTAGATGATGAGGTATTTCAAAAACTATTATCGTTTAAAGAGGCTTATGAGGCGCAAACAAAAACCATAGGTGATAACAAGCTTGTTTACCTTGGCCAGGTATTTTTGGTTGGTTTTATCATCACACTTTTGATGGTTTTCCTGTTTCTTTTCAGAAAGGACATTTTCGCAGATAATAGACAGCTTTTATTATTGCTCCTGGTCATCACTTCTATGCTTTTGGCACTAACTTGGGCTATTAAGTTGGATTTGAATAGTCTTTATTATATCCCATTCTGTATTGTTCCAATCATCATCAGGATATTATTTGATACTCGACTTGCGTTAAATCTTCACCTGCTGGTTATTTTAATAGCTGGATTTTTCGTGCCAAGCAGCTTCGAGTTTGTGTTTTATCAAACTACGGCGGGTATGGTAGCAATTTATAGCATCAAAAATCTAATTAAGAGAGAGCAACTGCTGATATCTGCCTCTTTTATTTTAGCCGCCTATTTCGTTTCATTTGTTGGTATTTCATTATTGAGAGAAGGTTCGTTTCAGCAAATAGAATGGATTCACTTTTTGCCTTTTGTGTTTAGCGTATTACTTTCATTGTTGGCTTATCCTTTAATTTATGCTTTTGAAAGGGTATTTGGAATTACCTCTGATGTGGCTTTAATAGAGTTGACGAACACGAATAACAAATTACTTAGAGAGTTGGCATTTAAAGCGCCAGGAACGTTCCAGCATTCCTTGCAAGTAGCAAACCTTGCTGAAGCAGCCATTTTTAAGATTGGAGGAAATTCATTATTAGTAAGGGCAGGGGCGCTTTACCATGACATCGGTAAAATGGAGAATCCTCAATATTTTATCGAGAACCAAAATACAGCCGTTAGTCCGCATGATAAATTGCCATACGAACAAAGTGCCCAGATAATTATTAAACACGTTCATAAAGGCATAGAAATTACCAGGAAACATAAGTTGCCAGAAAATGTGATTGACTTCATCAGAACACATCATGGCAACACAAGGGTGGATTATTTTTATCAGTCGTTTTTAAAAAATTCACCTGAAAAATTCGTCGATGAAAATATTTTCCGTTATCCTGGACCTATTCCTTTTTCGAAGGAAACTGGTGTTTTAATGTTGGCAGATTCTGTTGAAGCAGCCTCAAGAAGTCTCAAAAATCCAGATGCTCAAAGTATAAATGCCTTAGTTGAAAGGATAATTAACTACAAATTGGAACAAGATCAACTAGATAATTGCGATTTAACACTAAAAGATTTAGAAACTATAAAGCTGATATTCAAGACTATGCTAATGAGCATCTATCATGTGCGAATAGATTATTTACAAACTACGTAATTTTTTTTTGTAAACATGAATGAATTGCTATATTTGCAACCTCAAAACGGATATTTTGAAAATCGGAGGGATGCCTGAGTGGCCGAAAGGAACAGTTTGCTAAACTGTCGTACTGGCAACGGTACCGAGGGTTCGAATCCCTCTTCCTCCGCTGAAATTTAAACGTCAAATTAATGGTTTTTGTAATTTAAAAATCGTTTCTTTGCAATCCCTTCGCAAAAGGGTCTAAAAACTGCTTTGGGAGCAGGAGGTCGTAGGTTCGAATCCTGCCATCCCGACAAAAAGTAAGATTCCACTTTCGCAAAAGGGTCAAAAAGGTGATACCAAGTTCGGGATGTAGCGTAGCCCGGTATCGCGCCTGCTTTGGGAGCAGGAGGTCGTAGGTTCGAATCCTGCCATCCCGACAAACGAAAGCCTTTTCTGCGAAGCAGGAAGGGCTTTTTTATTTGACAGCGAGCTCAAGCTTGCTTGAAAGCGAAGCTGAAAAATAAAAAAGCTAGCTTCGACAACGGAGAAGCGAAGGCTTGAGTTTGAATCTACCCCCTACTTAGGATCACCGGAGCGTAGCGGAGGTAATCCTGTAGTCATCTAAACAACAGCGGCTGTTAAGGTATGAACTAGAAATAAAAAAGCTAGCTTCGACAACGAAGAAGCGAAGGCTTGAGTTTGAATCTACCCCTCCTCAGGATCACCGGAGCGCAGCGAAGGTAATCCTGTAGTCATCTAAACAACAGCGGCTGTTAAGGTATGAACTGGAAATAAAAAAGCTAGCTTCGACAACGGAGAAGCGAAGGCTTGAGTTTGAATCTACCCCCTACTTAGGATCACCGGAGCGCAGCGAAGGTAATCCTGTAGTCATCTAAACAACAGCGGCAGTTAAGGTATGAACTGGAAATAAAAAAGCCAGCTTCGACAACGGAGAAGCGAAGGCTTGAGTTTGAATTACCCCATCCACCAGGATCACCGGAGCGCAGCGCAGGTAATCCAGCCATCCCGAACGAAAAACGCCCAACGAAAGGGATCTTTTTGAAGTTCAGTACTAGCAAATTACTACCTGTTCTACCTATTGATCATTGTACCCTAAGCAGGATAGAACCGTCTCGTAGCTCACCTTCGGCAAACGTTCATTATAACAGTATATAAAATCCGTATAAAGTCCAAGTTATGATCAAAATATATGGACTTAGTATGGACTATATATGGACTTACTATGGACTTAGATCGAAGGAGAGGTACACTACTGTACCTGTTATGTTAACTGACGAAGGCGAGGATCAACTATTATGTAAGAGTTGGGATTTAAAAAAAACGAAACCGACGAGTTTGAGTTGTTTCGGGGACTAATTGGAATAAGATCACACCAAGGTAAGTGAAAATCTCCATAATATAAACAAAATATCCTCTTTTTTTCGACTTTGCATTGCATCTCAATCGTATCTGCAACGTAAGTGATTCGAGTCTGGTTCGAGTTTTGGTCGAGTTTTGTTCGGGAGCATGTTGATTGTATCGTATACGAAAAGTGGGTGGCTAGCGAAGCATTGCCGAAGGTTTTACGAAGTTTTCTCGAACTTGTCTCGAGTTTGGTACTAGTTTGTCTGGGAGAAAGGTCGCTAAAAGGTCGCTTTATTGTCGCTATAACATCGCTTTAAGGGTATTGTTTTTTGAAGATTTTTTGGTAATTTTAGGATAGCTTTTGATCCCTAGAGGCTGTAAACTTAAAGATACAAATTCTATGGGAAAAAAACGCAAATCTAAGGGTAAAAAAGTAAGATATATACTTGTACGCAGTAAAGCTTACGGCGACCACTATCGAGCAGTTAGGGGTACATACACCGATATTTTCTTGGCAGATGGAATGAAAGAAAGCACTGCCAAACAAACTAGTGCCAATTTAATGGCTAAAATCATTTTTGATGCGGTTAACGATTTGGCACCGGGCTTTAAGGATACAGTTTTCTGGAGTAAATTGCTCCAAAAAATAAGGGTGCAACAGAAAGAAGGCAAGCTCATTTCTTATCTTCCTTTCGAAAAGATGGAAATACGACCTAATTATCGAACCAATAAACACGGCTATTTTTATATCAAAACTCAATATCCCGGCCCAACCATGGTATTGGATTATACTTTATACGGAGAGGCTAACGATAGGGCATATTTATTGAACATTTTACGCATTGCCACAGATGAAACGCTGCTCAATGCGTATCCTTTCGAAACCATTACTGCTCAATTATCTGGTGAATTGGAAAAAGGTGAGGTTATGCTTCGTTTCTCTGAATTGCCTGCTAATGCACAATGTTTGTATGTGCTTAAATGTGAAAAACTCAAGGATGGTGAAGTAGTGGGTACCTTGGCAAGGATGGGCGTAGCTTTTTTAAGGAAAATTGGATAGGGGGTTGATTGGTTGAATGGGTTAATTGTTGGAATTGGTTAACTGGTTAAGTGGTTAAGTGGTTAATTGGTTAATTGTTTGAATTGGGTAACTGGTTAATTGCTGAGTTAGTTAGTTGGTTGGATGGGTTGTGGGCTAATTATTGATACAATATATCAGCTAAAGCTAATAAAACTTATACAGCTCTTGTTCCTGAAATCTTACAGCTTATTTGTTTTGACGAAATAATGCCATGGCAATTACCATCGTCGTAGATTAATCATAAAACAAAATGTTCATTGTTTACAAATACCCTCGTACAGTAATTATTTGCTATTTTAGGACAATAAGTTTGAACAAAAATTCTCTACAAAATATAAATGAATACAGCTGTATACAATAAACTAGTTTCCTTTATTTGGTCTATCGCAGATGACTGCTTACGAGATGTGTACGTTCGTGGTAAATTGCTTAGCAGATTAGATGCTTTATTGGGGCCAACCAAAGAAGCGGTAGCTATTGATAGTTTAGCTTTAGAAAATGAAAACGATTGTTTAATTCGTGAAATTTTAAACTTAGCTTAATATGAATTCAGAATTAATTTTATACCAATCTGATGATGGGCAAACCAAAATACAAACCCGCTTAGAAAATGAAACTGTTTGGCTTACCCAGGCTCAAATGGCAGCGTTATTTGGCAAGGGTAGAACAACCATTACCGAACACATTGGTAATATCTTTAAAGAAGAAGAATTGGATAAAGAACTGGTAAGTCGGAAATTCCGACATACCACTCTACATGGTGCAATTGCAGATAAAACCCAAGAAGTTGAGACAACTTATTACAATCTCGATGTAATTATCTCAGTTGGTTATCGTGTTAAAAGTTTGCAGGGAACCAAGTTTAGGCAGTGGGCAACAGCCAGATTGCGAGAATACATTGTTAAGGGTTTTACCATGAATGATGAACTGCTGAAACAAGCTGGTGGTGGCGATTATTTCGACGAATTATTGGCCCGCATCAGAGACATTCGTTCTTCTGAAAAGGTATTTTGGCGCAAAGTGTTGGATGTTTATGCTACCAGTATAGATTACGACCCAAATGCCGAAACCTCGCAAACCTTTTTTAAAACCATACAAAACAAAATGCATTGGGCAGCACATGGACAAACCGCTGCCGAAGTGGTGTATAGCCGTATAGATGCCGCAAAACCTTTTTTAGGTTTAACCAACTTTAAAGGCTTACAACCTACTCAACAAGAAATTGCTGTAGCTAAAAATTATTTAAACGAGCAAGAATTAAATGTGCTTAACCGAATGGTAACCGCTTATTTGGAGGTAGCCGAACTACAAGCTTTAAATAGAAAACCAATGTATATGCAGGATTGGCTACAACGTGTTGACGACTTTTTAAAAATGACAGGTAATGATATTTTAACACACTCGGGAACTGTTAGCCACGAACAAGCTTTAAGCAAAGCGAAAGAGGAATATACCAGTTATAAGGAAAGCTTAAAGGATGAACTTTCTAAAGTAGAGCAAGATTTTGTGCAACATTTAGAGCAAACCACTAAACAGCTTAAAAAGAAGAATGATGGAAATTAAGTTGAAGAAATACGATGCCTATAAAGATTCTGGATTGAATGGTTAGGGGAAAATGCCCGAAAATTGGGAAGTTAGAAGAATAAAATATCTATTTGAAATATAGAAAGGGATATCCGGATGATAGTGATGGCAGAGTTAATTAATGCGTAGGCCAAATTTGGCGTTTTTTTAACGAGTTTGAAATTGGGAATAAGGTTGTAACTTATGATTCGTCTAGTATGAGGGCGAGCGTGCAAATTTTGCAATTACATTAATTGATTCGGATTGGTTAGTAGAAGTGTTGCTTTCCAGTTATGAAACATTAGAACTGGAAATTAAGGCAATGGTGCGGTTATGAAAGATATACTGGCGAGTTTAGGTTAAAAATATTTTGCACGTATACTCTTCCCACAAAACTACTTTGCGGATAAGATGCTCAGTTAATTCTGTCCTTTCATCTCTCCTGAAAAAACAGCATATTAGCGCAAGCTAATAATCACTTTTACTAATTACCTATATGTCTGAGGACCAAAAGAAACAGTTAGAACAACAGCTCTGGAACATTGCCAACACCCTGCGTGGTAAGATGGATGCTGATGAATTTAGAGATTATATTTTAGGATTTATTTTCTATAAGTATCTAAGTGAAAAAATGGAGCTGTTTGCTAACGAAATCTTAAAGCAAGATGATTTGCTATTCGCAAATATCAATGCTAAAATGGCAAATGCTACCGAATATTTAGAAGCAATTAAAGAAGAAGCATTAGAGAAACTTGGTTATTTTCTTAAACCTGAGGAATTGTTTTCTGCAGTTGCACTAAGGGGGAATAGTAGCAATGAGGAAGCAAAAGTTACAAATTTTATATTGGGCGATTTGCAGAAGATTCTGACCAATATACAGTTGAGTACAATGGGTACGGAAAGCGAAGAAGATTTTGATAATCTCTTTGAAGATATGGACCTAAATAGCACCAAACTGGGTAAAACACCTGAAGCAAGAAATGATATTATTGCCAAGGTATTGGCTCATTTAGATAAAATTGATTTTGAACTAAAAAATACTGAACTCGATGTTTTAGGTGATGCTTACGAATACCTTATAGGTCAGTTTGCAAGTGGGGCCGGTAAAAAAGCCGGGGAGTTCTATACCCCTCAGGAAGTCTCTAAAATATTAGCCAAATTGGTAACCACTGGTAAACATAAGTTAAGGTCTGTTTATGATCCCACATGCGGCTCAGGCTCATTATTGTTAAGGGTAGCAAGGGAAGTGAAAGATGTGGGCGATTTTTACGGACAGGAAATGAACCGTACTACCTACAATTTGGCTCGGATGAACATGATTTTACATGGTGTTCATTATCGTAAATTCGACATTAAACAAGAAGATACTTTAGAACGTCCACAGCACATGGGACAAACTTTTGAAGCCATTGTTGCTAACCCACCTTTTTCTGCACAGTGGAGTGCAAACCCTTTGTTTACAAGTGACGATCGTTTTAGCCAATATGGAAAATTAGCGCCAGGTAGCAAAGCCGACTTTGCCTTTGTACAACACATGATTTACCATTTGGCAGAAAATGGAATTATGGCTATTGTTTTGCCTCATGGTGTTCTGTTTAGAGGAGGGGCAGAGTTACATATTCGAAGATATCTAATAGAACAAAAGAACTATTTAGATGCTGTTATTGGTCTGCCAGCCAATATTTTCTATGGTACAAGTATTCCCACCTGTATTTTGGTGTTTAAAAAATGTAAGGAAAATCCAGAAGATGTTTTGTTTATTGATGCCAGCAGAGAATTTGAGAAGGTAAAAACTCAGAATATTTTAAGGGAGCATCATATTGATAAAATTGTAGATACTTACCGCAACAGAACTGTAATTGAAAAGTATAGCCACAGGGCATTATTACAACAGATTGCAGAAAATGATTATAATTTAAACATTCCACGTTACGTAGATAATTTTGAAGAAGAAGAAGAAATCGACATTTACGCTGTCATGAAAGAAATTAAAGAGCTGGAAGCAAAAAGAGCAGAGCTAGATAAAGAAATTGATGTTTATTTCAAGGAGTTGGGATTATTTTTTTAATCATTATAAATCCTTAATCACCATAGCTAAGAATTGAAATTTACACAATGAAAGAAGAAAGAAAAAAAGTAGCCAACGTTCCTAATTTGAGATTTAAGGGTTTCACAGACAATTGGGAGTATATTACCCTGGGCAAATGTTCCAGCTCATTAGATTACGGGATGAATGCTTCTGCCGTTAAGTATGATGGAAAAAATAGATATATAAGAATAACTGACATTGATGAAAATACATCAAAATATAAATCAGAAAATCATGTTTCCCCGGAAGGTGAGCTTCATGACAAATATTTAGTCAAAGAGAATGATATTTTATTTACGCGAACTGGTGCCAGCACCGGGAAGACTTATTGCTATGATATACAAGATGGAAAACTTTACTTCGCAGGCTTTCTCATAAGAGCAAGAATTAATATAATATTTTTTAATGCCCATTTTGTGTTTATTCAAACTCAAACAGCTAAGTATGATAAATGGGTTAAATTGATGTCAATGAGGTCTGGTCAACCGGGTATTAATTCACAAGAGTATGCAAGCTACCAATTCAAAATTCCATCAAAAATTGAACAAGATAAAATTGCTTTATTCTTCAATAAAATTGATTACCGCATTCAAACCCAAATCAAAATAATTGAAGATTTAAAATTATTAAAAAAAGGTATCAGTAATAGAATATTCGCTAAAAATTTGCGATTTTCTAATCATAACACAAACTGGAAAGTTATTAAATTAAAAGAAATTTTAAGTATCCCGGAAAAAATTAAAGCACCCTCAGTTGACAAAAACAAGCTTCTCACCGTTAAACTTCATTTAAAAGGTGTTTTAAAGAATGAAAATTCAGATAGCTTGTTGGAAGGAGCTACTAATTATTTTGTTCGTAAAAAAGGTCAGTTTATTTTCGGAAAGCAGAACTTATTTAATGGTGCTTTCGGTCTAATACCAGATGAATTGGATGGATTTTTATCTTCAGGCGATCTACCTACATTAGACATTAATTATGAAAAAGTCAATTCTGATTACTTAATTCACTTTCTCGGACGAGCAAATTTTTATAAGAAATTAGAAGATTTGGCAAGTGGGTCCGGGAGTAAACGAATCCACGAAAGTACATTTTTAGACTCGGAAATTATCTTGCCAGATTTAAAAGAACAAAAAAAGATTGTTGCGATCCTAAATCAAATTGATAATAAAACCAATAATGAATTAAAGATGTTTAGACTGTTAAACACCCAAAAGCAATGCCTGCTACAAAATCTTTTTACATAAATAAATTGGCAAGCAAATAATTTTTCTGAGTTTCATATTGCTTTAAGATTGCCCGTTCTGTTTCAATTTTTTTATCAAGCGAAGAAAGAGAATAGGCGATTTTTTTTTGTTCTTCAAGACAAGGCAACCCTACTAAAATTCTTGAAAAATTTTCATAGAAAAGATAACTTCTAACACCACCCTCCATATTTTCTAAAACTTGCTTATTAAATAGGCTCATTTTTACATATTGAAAAAGAAAATCATCATTTATAGCTTCAGTAGTTTTAAAACAGACATATAGAGAACTTATTAGGATATTATCTAATTTACCACTGTAACCAATTGAACCAACATTTATTCTAGCTGGATTATAAGCAAACATTTTTTCCTTGATAATTTTGTAAATCTTCATGTCGTAACCTCTATCATTACTGTCAATTCCTTCAAATTGTTCTCCTTGAGGCACAAACCCAAATTTATTACTTATTGAATAAACAGGGAGTTTATCATTTTTATTATTCCTTTTATTGACAATATTTGTAAGTTCACCAAGGCTTTTAATTTGCCATTCAACATAATCATTACCAAAATCATCTTTAAATCTAATGGTTCTCGTAAAAATTTTCTTGATGAGGGCTTCTTTCAAAGATTTTCCCTCCTCAATTATTTTGCTTTGGGTTTCAATTTGAGCATCAATTAAAGTTAAAAAATCTGCTATCTTACTTTGTTCTCTTGAATTCGGAAAATATTCATTTTGTATATGGACATCATTTCTATTTAGTGTTGGGACACCAGAACCTGTTTCAAAACGTTTCAAATTATACTTAGAATAGAAGTAGTATATGAATTTAGGGATGTTAGTTTTAAAATCAGTTACCCAAAGAGAAGTATTATGTGGCCAATAATCATTTTCTACAAAAGTAACTTTACCTATTGTGCCAGAACGACCTGTAACTACGCCTGGAGCTTTGACCTTAAATTCATTGTGAAATTTTAATATTCCGTTGGAAAATACGACAGGAAATATTCCCTGTTGTATTTTCTCAACAGGTAAATCAAAACCCCTTTGTAAAGGTGCGACATCAATCAATTTCTTAATAGCCCAAGACTCATCAAATTCCTTAAATCTCAAATTAGGAACCTAACTCGATCATTACATAATTCAAATCTTCTTTTCCTATATTTTGACCAATAAAAACCCTTAATTAATCTATGGAAAATCAAAAAACAGTCTCTACAATGATTGACTTGTGGAAAGCCCACAAAAAACATTATGTAAAACGCTCTAGCTATTCTGCTTATGCCTTATTAATCGAAAACCATCTACGTCCTGCATTTGGTCATCTTTTCGATATTGAAGAAGATGTAGTACAAGAATTTGTTCTACAGAAATTAGCCGTCGGCTTAAGTCAAAAGACCATTAAAGATGTATTAATTGTGCTAAAAATGGTTTTGAAGTTTGCCACTAAAAACAAATGGTTACTCGCTAAAACATTCGATATCCAGTACCCCACAGAGCGAGAAAAACATTTTGTAGAAGTGCTAAGTCGCACCAATCAGAAAAAGGTAATGAACTACGTACAAGAGCATTTTACTTTCAGAAACCTTGGTATTTTTATTTGTTTAAGTGGCGGTATGCGTATTGGTGAGATATGTGCTTTAAGTTGGGAAGACATAGACATTGACCAAGGAGTAATACATATCAGGAAAACGCTACAGCGCATTTACACCATTGAAGATAATGAGCGCAAAACCGAATTGATATTGGATACTCCTAAGACTAAAAATTCCATTCGAGAAATACCAATGAGCAGAGATTTAATAAGACTGCTCAAGCCCATCAAAAAAATAATGAATGCTAACTTCTTTGTGCTTACCAATGATGCAAAACCAACCGAGCCACGTACTTACCGTAGCTATTACAAGAGTTTAATGGAACATTTGGGTATGCCTAATTTAAAGTTCCACAGTTTGAGGCACAGCTTTGCAACTAGGTGCATAGAAAGCAAATGCGATTACAAAACAGTAAGTGTCTTGCTGGGGCACGCAAATATCAGCACAACATTAAACCTGTATGTTCATCCAAATTTAGAACAAAAGAAAAAAGCAATCGATCAAATGTTTAAAGGTTTACGTTAGCTTATTTAAGTTGAGATTCGTTACTATTGGATTGTAGGATAGTTTTCCTACAATCCTTTCTCCTTACATTGATTTTATGGGTTTCCGTAATTTTATTAGGCTAAATACATTATATTCGTTCAATCTAAAAAAATGCTCAATATCACCAATCAAATATCAACAAGTAATGTAGTGGTTAAACTAATGAAGCCCTTGTTTACTTTGCTTAAAAATATTAAACAATTATTTTTAATACCAAAAAAAGATACTACATTTGTATCAACAGTACTCGCCACGCTACCCTTCAGAACAGCGTCCCAGGGCGGGTCTTTTGCTTTTATAGACTTTTTTTTAAAATACCTCAACCTTCTAAATATACATTTAAATGCATATTTAGAAGGTTTTTCTTTTTGTCGTAAAAATCTTTTCTATGATTTATAGCAAAAACGCATTTACCATTGAGGAGCATATTACGCAACTTCAAGAAAGGGGATTGCTAATTGCTGATAAAGCTTTGGCAGCACACTATCTCGCACACGTAAGCTACTACCGCTTAGCTGGCTATTGGTGGCCAATGCAAGCTGATAAGGAATTGCACCTATTTAAACCAAATAGTAAATTTGAAGATGTAATTCACCTTTATAATTTTGACAGAGAACTCCGGATTTTAATTTTCGATGCTATCGAAAAAATCGAAATCAGTCTTCGTACCAAACTAATTTACCATTTATCTCATGAATTTGATCCTTGGTGGTTTCAAAACGTGGCTATATTTCAAGATAGTGGTGCATTGATAGAAACGCTTGCCAACTTGAAAGAGGAGATTGATAGGTCTAAGGATATTTTTATTAAAGAGCATAAAAGAACGTATAAAGAAGACTTAAGGTTTCCACCAGCTTGGAAATCATTAGAGATGACAAGTTTTGGTTCACTTTCCAAATTGTATGGTAATCTTAAAAATACTGTCAAATCAAAAGATACCATTGCCGAAGAGTTAGGAGCGGTAAACCATACCTATTTGCCTAGTTGGCTACAGTCGATTGCGCAAATAAGAAACTACTGTGCGCACCACAGCAGGCTATGGAATAAAAACCTTCCCGGAACTCCGAAAATATTAGCTAAGCCTCCTTTTCGTTGGCTGGCTGATGTGCCTACAGATACCCAAAAGCTATATGTACATTTATGCATCATCAGGTATCTGCTTAATATCATAGCGCCTGAGAATTCATTTTCTCTAAAAATAAAAGAATTATTAACCAAATATCCATCCGTAGATCCTAATGCCTTAGGTTTTAAGGCGGATTGGAAGGACGAAGCACTTTGGAACTAAAATGGCTAAACAAAGCGAACAAATATTAGAAGAACAATTAATCTCCAACTTGCAAAAGTTAGGGTACGATTATATCACTCTAACTAATGAAGACGAACTAATTCGTAATTTAAAGTTGCAATTAGAGAAACATAATAAGGTGAGTTTTTCTGATGCAGAGTTTGAAAAAGTGATCAATATCCTTAACAAAGGTTCTGTTTTTGAGAAAGCTAAGACATTACGGCAGATACAACATATAGTTAGAGACAATGGAGATAACCTTTATTTTGAGTTTTTAAATACCGAATATTGGTGCCAAAACGAATATCAAGTAACCAACCAAGTTACCCAAGAAGGTAAGTATATAAACCGTTACGATGTTACTTTGCTTATTAATGGTGTACCATTGGTTCAAATAGAATTAAAGCGTGTTGGTTTGGATATGAAAGAAGCATTCAACCAGCTTAACCGTTACCAGCGTCACTCGTTTAGTTCTGGGCATGCCCTTTATCAATATGTACAGGTATTTGTAATTAGCAACGGGGTTAATACTAAGTATTTTGCAAATAATCGATATCAAGATTTTAAGCAAACTTTCTATTGGACTGATGTACAAAATAAGAGAATTACCAATTTGCTTGAAGGTTTTACAGATGCTTTCTTAGAGCCTTGTCACATTAGTAAAATGATATGCAAATACATTGTACTAAACGAAGCCAACAAAATACCCATGATTTTGCGTCCTTACCAATACTATGCGGTGGAAGCTCTAATTGAAAGGGTTAAGAATACGACAAAGAATGGGTATATCTGGCATACCACAGGCTCTGGTAAAACCTTAACCTCGTTTAAAGCCAGTCAAATCTTAATGAAACTAAAACAAATTCATAAAGTTGTTTTTGTAGTAGATCGAAAAGATTTAGATTACCAAACCACTAAGGAGTTTAATAGTTTTCAAGAGGGGAGCATTGATGGGGCAGATAACACGGGTAATTTAGTAAGACAGTTTACTGATAATTATGTAGACAAAAAGGGCGAGCATAAAAATTCAAAACTAATTGTAACTACCATCCAAAAATTAAATACCGCGATCAGTAAGCTGAGGTACGAGGGTAAAATGGGCAGTTTGAAGGACAAGCGCATTGTGTTTATTTTTGATGAATGTCATCGTAGCCAATTTGGAGATACACACCAACGTATTAAATCTTTTTTTAACAATAGTCAATTATTCGGCTTTACTGGTACGCCAATTTTTGCAGATAATGCCAATAAAAACGACTTGGGCAAGCGAACTACTAAAGACTTGTTTGAGGATTGTTTGCATAAATATGTGATCACAGATGCCATTCGCGATGAGAATGTGTTGAAGTTTTCAGTTGAATATGTTGGACGCTATAAACATAAGGATGGTAGGGAAACGGCTATAGATATCGAAGTAGAAGATATTGATACCACGGAGTTGATGGAAGATCCAAAAAGGCTCACAAAAATTGCTGATTACATACTTGCTCATCATGACCGCAAAACACAAAGTAAACGCTTTACTGCAATGTTTTGTGTAGATAGCGTTAAGACGTTGATTAAATACTATGATATTTTTAAACGTAGAAAGCAAGAAGGAGCACACCAGTTAAAAATTGCTACCATCTTTAGTTATGCCAGCAATGAAGATGATGCAGAAGCCAATGGCTTTATTCCTGAAGAAGTTTCTGTTGTTGAAGAACCAAAAGTTCTCTATGGCTTACAGGCGCATAGTAGAGAAAAGCTAGATGAGTTTATAAGCGATTATAATGACATGTTTAGCAGTGCATACAGCACGAAGGACAGCGAGAGCTTTTATAACTATTATAACGACATCTCTAAAAATGTTAAGGAAGGGAAAATCGATGTCCTCTTAGTGGTAAATATGTTTTTAACTGGCTTTGACAGTAAAACCTTGAATACCTTATATGTAGATAAGAATTTAAAATACCATGGCCTAATTCAAGCTTATTCACGCACCAATAGAATTTTAAATGAGCAAAAATCACAAGGAAACATTGTTGTCTTCCGTAATCTAAAAAATAGAACGGATGAGGCTATAACCTTGTTTAGTAATAAGGATGCTATTGAAGTGATCATCATGCAACCTTATGAAGATTATACCAAAGAGTTTGAAAAGGCTTATGATAGGTTAGTTGCTATCGCAAGGTTTCCAGATGATGTAAGTGACTTGGTTACCGAAGAAGATGAATTCGAATTTGTAAGTGCGTTTAGAAATATAATGCGCATTAAAAACATTATGACTTCATTTGCTGATTTCAATTGGGATGACTTATCAATGGGTGAGCGGGAATTTGAAATGTTTAAAAGCAAATACCTTGATTTATATGATAAGGTACATCAGGAACATGCAAAGGAGAAGGTTTCTATTTTAGATGATGTAGACTTTGAATTAGAATTAATCCATCGGGATGAAATTAATGTAACCTACATTATCCAATTGCTGATAAGGCTTAAGACCGCTAAAAAAGGGGATGATGAAAAAACCAAACAAGAGATTGCTAACTTATTATCTACAGAAACTACGTTGCGTAGTAAACGAGAATTGATTGAGCGTTTTATAGAAGAGAATCTTCCCTTAATTAAAGACACGGACGAGGTAACAGAGGAGTTTGATAAGTTTTGGGATAAAGAACAAAGGCACGCATTTAATAAGTTAGTGAGCGAGGAAAAGCTCTCTAAAGAAAAAACAGAGAAACTAATAGAAGATTACCTTTTTGCGGAGAAAGAACCGCTAACAGATGATTTGTTAGATTTAATTGAAGGCGAAAAGCCAAGCATTCTTCAACGCAAAAAAAGAAGAGATGGGATTTTATTACGTATCAAAGATTTCGTAGAAACTTTTATTAATGGAATGGCGGCTTAAATATTTCAAGTGTAAAGTGATTTAACTATTTAATTTAATACCTCTAGCAATTATGTTTGATCTCTACTTCGGCAAGTGAGATGATAGTTGGCTAAATAAACCCGCACTTTCCCAATGTGATCGATTCCCAATTACATAAATAACCTCCTTTGCTCTAGTCACTGCAACATTCAATATATTGGGTTTGCTCCCTGCCCAATTTCTTGCACCCTTTTGACCCGCAGCTGGAGCCCCTAATACGAATATGACTGCCTCAGCTTCCCTGCCTTGAACAGTGTGTACTGTGCCAATTCTTTCATTTGGCCATAAATCTGGATCCTCTACCCAACCATGCATAATTCTGCTTTCGTAAATCAATGTTCTTAAATTTTCTGCTACGATTAAGAAAGGGGTAATGATATATAAATTAGGTTCAAGGTTTCTCTCTTTAATTTTTAAGAGCATATTTATAACCAATTCTCCTTCCTGTTCGCTCCATTTATCGGCAGAGTCAGAGTTGACGTTAAACCATTTTGAAGACCCAATTAAATCACGAATTGGAGAACTGCCAATCTTTTTTGCTTGTACCATTTTGCGGTCATAAGCAACAAGATTTGATATGGTAAACATAGGCTCAGTACAACGCCTATGAACTAAGAGGGGAACACCCACTTTCCGAAACCCATTACTACTATCGAAAGTGGCAACGTATGCTGAGGTTGCATCTGCCACGGTTTGTACTGATGAAATAGGTGCGTTGAAACGATTATGGTCGATTTTAAAATGTTTACATATTTTGTCTGTAAGAATGTCGGGTAGGGAAACCACAGGTTCAATCTGAAAAGGATCACCGACTACAACTGCACGTTTAGCTCTAACTATTGCTCCGACGGCAGCCTGTGGGACCGCTTGTCCTGCTTCATCAATAAGTACCCAGCCTAAACTTTCAGGTGGCATATTGCCTAGCATTCTTTCGATTGATGCAAACGTAGTTGATATACTTGGCACAACAAGAAAGAGCGAAGACCATAGATCAGGTATTAATTGTTCTTTTTCCTTATCTGCCATTTTCTTTCCAGAAAGTACCATCATCATTACACCTAAATTGTGTCTTAGTTTTTGAGCTGCCGCATCATTAAATGCTTTGTGCACTTTCATTGCTGAAATGAATACTTTATCTCTTATCTGTTGCATCTCAAAATTACACCATGGTGCAATTAATTGAATGTCCTTAAACTCTTTTCCTACAAAGTCTTCATTGATAAAGTGATTGCCGATTTTTGCTGCAGACTTTACAACTACATCATTTGCTGCTTGGAGTTCACTTAAGGATTTTCGATGTGCTATTTGCGCTGATTGATATTTGGAAAACAACAATTTGACATCATTTGACTTTTGATTTTCTCTTTTGTAAATATCTTTAATCACAAGTAATTTTGCCTCTAACTCGTTTAGCAGTTCGGCCTGTTTTAGTTTCCAGATTTCAAATGACGTGGATCCAAACAATCGTTTAAAAAAGCCAGGTTTAATCTGTTTGTGCAACTCAATTCGTTTTTCAATATATTGCTTTTCGATATTAGATTGATTGTGTTCTTCTTCGATACTTGTTAACTCTACTTTTTCTTTCGTATATCTGGTTAATAGAACAGCTGAATTTTTGGAATTTTCATCTTCATTTTTTCTTAAAAGAGGAAGAGCCAATACCTGTAACCTAACTTGCTCTAACGCTGCAAGTCTTGAACGACTATCTGCCAGTAAGTTTTTGAAATCTTGTCTAATCTTTCGCCAAATCAATATTGCCGTTTCAGCATTTGGAGGTGCGTTATCATTGATGATGGCTTTCGGCTTACGAGGCTTGACTACTTCACCGGTTTCAGGATTCTTTTCTTCAATCCACTGAGGATTGCCTGATGCCTCTGCAAGATAGGTTTGCATGCCTACTTCCTTATCCCACCAAAAGCGCTGAATAAATAAGTTTTTGTTTTTACCATTCCCTAAAACCGCTGCAATTAAGCCCCAGGTTTCCTTGCCATGAAGAACATCGGATAGAATTTTATAGTACCTCAATTCGGGAAATAAACTACTGATGGCATTTATGGCAGGTAACTCAGTACTCACATTTTCAACAGCTTTATTGTTTGAAGACGCAATTAGTATTTCATATCCTTTCAAAGATTGATCAACTTTGTATAGATGTAACCAGCCCTGTCCGACGTTTATCTTTTGACCAGTCGTTGCAAATGCTTTTTGAGGGTCGTCAAATGCACACATGGCTTCTGCCCTTTGTGTTATAATCCCTGCTATGATATCACGAAGTAGTGTGGTTTTTCCTGTTCCGGGTGGCCCATTTACAGGTAGGATACCATTACGCTTTAAGTTTTTAAAAGTGAGGTTTACTGCAGCCTGTTGCAAAAGGACTAGAGGATGCAAGCCTTCGCAAGGCCATCTACATGGCGGGAAGTTTTGCGGAGAAATTGCCTCTTCAAGTGCTTTTCGGTTTTCGAAAAGATTGTATTCCTTAATAGGTGTTTCAAGACCTAAATATTTTTTTAATATAGGTGTTATTTTGTTTTCCTTGATTAATTTTTTTGTTAGCTCTAAATCTCTTAAATAAAAGCTATTTAAAAGTAACCCCTCTGGCGAGCCACCACTTTTATAATAATGATAATATCTAATTGCAAATAGATTAGGCTTAACCAAATTTGCCGGAAGTGCTAGGGTATCAATAATCCAGTTGTAAGCATCAGTAATCTGATTTAAAGTCAATGGCAGCACTTCATCCTCAGTTCCTTTCCCCCGAAGGATGACTTCTAAACCTTCCTGAAGCTTCTTCTCCGCTTGAGACCATTCACCAAGCTTTGACAAATTACCATTGAGTGCCTTTGGAAGTGCCCAAGCAAAACTAGAGATTGAAACTGCTGGCGCCTCGACCAAAAGGCCTTTATTATTAACTATTATTGATGCAATAGGAGCTTCTCCTCTTTTGGCTGGCTTTTCTTCGTTTGTATCTCCATAAACTTTCACTAACAGGTCTACAGATTCGCTAACTTTTATAGTTCCTAAAATGATGTGGTAAAATAGTTGATAATTGAGTTTGGATTTTTCACCCAATCCTTCCCAAGGTAGGGCTCCTGATTGCAATGAAGCAACAAGTTTTACGTCTCCATTTTGAGCAAGTTGCTGAGGTTTAATGAAAGTTTGAGGTGATAGCACTTCCAGGGCTGACCAAGCAGATATTACATTGTAGCCTTCTTTGTCTGATAAATCTAATATCAAATCATCTATATCTACTTTCGGTTGATCTTGTTTAGTTCTTTCTGACTCTATGCGATCACTTTCCTGATGCCACTCCTTATTATTAGAAATTGTCAACAACACTTCGTTCAACAATCTTTCAGCTCTTGCGGAATTTCTGAAACCTAGCTCTTCTTCAAGAGCCAACAACAAAATAGGATTATTTTTCTGAGACTTGTATTCTAATTCCAGTTGCTCTATTGTATAGTTAAACAAAGGTCGCTTCATTTTAATTTTTTGGTTTCATTCAAATCACAATTGAACTGAAATGGAGAAGTTAAACTACCTCTAAAGTAACATTTTAATTGGCAGAGCAAGAAATAATCAATAGTTCCAAGATAATTTCAGTGAAAACTCTAATCTATGTTCATTATTAGTGATCCGATTACGGTATCCCGTAAAGGAATTTTGTTAAGTTTAAGGAATTTTAGAAAATCATTGTAGACCATAATTATTATCCATCTTAAAACGCTCCATGCCACGATTAGCTAAACAAGTTACAAAAGAGCAAGTAATAACTGCTCTGGACTACATCATCAAGAATAAATTAGAATTAAATGGCTCTACGGTACATAATTTAGTATATAAAGGAAATACCTTCCCCCCAAAAGAGGTGGTTCGTTGTGCGGCTCGTTTGGCTAAAATACCTGATTGGGAAAATATGGGTTTGAGTGGAGGAGAGGATACCAATAAACCTTTAAGGGCCATGGGTTTCGAAATAGTAAATAAGTTGCCAGGGGACATTAATCTAGCACTTATCAAAAAGTATAAACAATTAGTGGTAAATGGTAATGAGAAGGAAATTTACAAATGGCAGCTTATTGAAAAGTATAAAGGCAGGCCAAGTTTGGATGCTGCAGATTTTGGAAATGAGATTGCGTCAATTAATTATCAAAATCTAATCTTCCATAATGGAATTGCTGTCAGGAATCACATGGCTAAGGAAAAGCCTGAAGAATATCGTGCAGCCTTCCGAAAATTATTTGATGAAGGTAGTGAGTTAGGTAAACGTGTAGTAGAGTTTCAGCAAGACATCGATTTGATCTATAAGTCAATGGGCCAGACTCTTCACCATCATCATGACGAAAGGAGCATAGCCACATTCCTATCATTTCATAGCCCAGAGAAATATATTTTATACAAAAATTCCTTTTATACAAGATATTGTACATTATTAGGTGTTAAACAAGCCAAAAGAAATGAAAAGTATGGTCATTATTTAGTGCTAGCACAAGACTTTATCGATAACTATGTTAATGTTGATAAAGAATTGATTACCATCAAAGAAAAGTTCTTAGCAGATGACTGTTATCAAGATACTAAAAATCTAATTTTTGCCCAAGACATTTTGTATCAAACCTTAGATGGTGATACCGAAGAAAATATTGAAGATGAATTATTACCTATAGAAAAAGATGAAGTTATAATGTACAAGCCTGCCTTAAATCAAATTCTTTATGGCCCTCCTGGAACAGGTAAGACCTATCATACCATCAATAAAGCACTTTCTATTATTGAAAGGAAGTCGGAACATGTGCTCGCTTTGGAAAGTAGGCAGGTGTTAAAAGAGAGGTATCAATCCTATGTAACAAGTGGGCAAATCGCGTTCACTACTTTTCACCAAAGTATGAGTTATGAAGATTTTGTTGAAGGAATAAAGCCACAAGCACCTGTTACGGATGATGGCAACATTAGTTACGAAATTGAACCGGGTATTTTTAAAGGGATATGTGAGACTGCAAAAACTCCGATTAATTTAACAAGGCAGCCCAAAGATGTTTTTGAAAAAGTTAAATTTTTTAAGATGTCTATTGGGGGGAAAAATAGACCAGATATCCATGACTGGTGTCTAGAAAATGATGTAGTTGGTTTAGGTTATGGCAATGATGCAGATTTTAGTGAGATAAATAAAATTAAAGATTGGAATCAGTACCGCGATGCTTTTAAACAACAGTTTCCGACTTTAGTGGATGAAAGTAAATATCATATACAAGCCATGTTTATCTTTCAAAGGATGCAAATTGGCGATATTGTAATTATAACAAAAGGTAACCATGTGATAGATGCTATTGGTAAAATAGTTAGCGAATACCATTACGATGAAGACACACCAAACGATTATTACCAGTTTAGAAAGGTAGAATGGTTGGCAAAAAACATTAATCAACACCCTTCCATTTTTTTTAACAAGAATATCAGTCAACAAAGTATTTATGAGTTTTTTGATGCTGATGTTAAGAAAGAAGCCTTTAAAGCATTTTTTGAGCAAAAACCCTTAGCCCATAAAAATTATGTTCTCATTATCGACGAAATTAATCGAGGTAATGTATCCGCCATTTTTGGTGAACTAATAACATTAATTGAAGAAAGCAAACGGACTGGTGCCGCTGAGGCACTCGAAATTACATTGCCTTACAGTAAGGAGAAGTTTTCAGTGCCCAGCAATCTTTATATCGTTGGCACGATGAACACAGCGGATAGGAGTGTAGAGGCTTTAGATACAGCCTTGCGCAGACGTTTTGCATTTGAAGAAATGATGCCGCTACCGGGATTGTTAAACACAAATAAGTTAATTTATGATGCACTTTGGAGGTATGAAAATATAGCTTGGGGTGAGCAGGAGTGGATTGTAGTAGAAAAAGGTTTACATGAGCTATTTGATTTTAACGACAAGTGGCAGACCGAGAAAGAAGATCTCTGGGATAGCTTTAAAGCTAATGGGAAAACTTCTATTGATATCCCTAAACTTTCTAACTACCATAAAAATCAGTTCAATTTAGAAAAATTATTAACGACAATCAATCAGCGAATTGAAGTGCTCTTAGATAGAGATCATCAAATTGGGCACTCGTATTTTATTGACGTGAATAGTTTAGCTGATTTAAAAGCAATTTTCTATGATAAGATTATTCCTTTATTGCAGGAATACTTTTATGGTGATTACGCTAAAATTGGTTTGGTTTTAGGGACAGGCTTCATCAAGCAGCAAATGGTTAATGCAAATGTATTTTCAAATTTTGATCCCGAGCTAGCCAGTAATTATGAAGAGAAGCAAATCTATTATATCAAGGATTACCGAAATGGTAGTAACCTAGCTGCTAGTGAAACATTTGAGAAAGCAATATCCACATTACTTAACCAAGGTGTAGATGCAACACAAGAAGTTTCAGTTTAAATTTTTCGAACACGAACGTTGTTTTGTAGACCGTGGAGAAAAGCCATTGGATAAGGATTTGTATGCATTGTTGCTTAAATATCATGGCGATGGTGTTCCCTATTTTAAACTCTTGCATAGAGGAATAAAATTTAATGAACATGTTGGGGTGATTCAGTTAGGCAAATACCTAATTGAGGTGTTACCGAAAGCTGACAAGGCGTTAATCATTAACAATGCCGATGAGATAAGGGACACACAGGAAAATAGATGGCATGGCATATTGTTAAATATGATTCGTACCATTTGGAACTTCCCAGTTGTTACTACAAGCGAAGCAAACCTAAAGATTAAACAAAATAACTTATTAGATCTTTATTTTGAACTTTTTGTAAAGGAAGTAGAATATTTGTGGCACTTAGGCCTTATCAAAAAATATGTGAGAGAAGAAGGAAACTTAAAAGCATTAAAGGGTAAATTGCTTTTCCAGAAACATATAAGCCAAAATTTAGTGCACAAAGAGCGGTTTTATGTGCAGTACAGTATATACCATCAAGATCATCAACTTAATCAAATTCTTCATACAGCCTTAACCTTATTAATTAAATTAAACAAAAACCCCTTACTTCAATCAAGAATACATCACCTATTGTTAAGCTTCCAAGACCTAGCTACCCTAAAAGTCAGCGAAAAAACTTTCAGTGATATTCAATACAATCGTAAAAACAAATCTTATCATAAAGCTATTGAAATTGCCCACTTACTGCTGTTGAATTATCATCCCGATATAAGTAGTGGTAAAAATAATGTGTTGGCGTTAATGTTTGATATGAATGCACTATGGGAGGAGTTTGTTGCTGTAGTTTTACGTAAAGGTTTAAAGGAACATATTATACGTACGCAAAGTAGAAAAGCTTTTTGGAGGCCTAAGAACGGTTACGGTATGGGTATGATTCCAGATATTATAGTAGAACAAAGGGATGGGAATAAAAATAAATATGTTTTAGACACCAAATGGAAAAATTTAAACGGTTACATCAAGCCATCACCAGATGATTTAAGGCAGATGTATGTATATCATGAATATTTTGACGCAAAAAAGGTCGCTTTAGTTTACCCAGGTCTCACGAGCACCATTGGCGGTAATTATTATCACAGAGATGGTGCCTGCTATGAGGAAAGTCATGATATGAACAAACATTGTGCTATCATACAAATTGGCATTAATGAGCAGTTTTCACTTTGGAAGACCAGTATTATAGCAGAAGTTGCCAGATTTGTTGGTTAGTGTCTTATCCGTATATAGCTACACAAGTTATTGATTTAATTTTGAATTGACTATACACTCAATAAGGTTACTCCTGATTTGGTAATACAAGTGCTGATTGCTACAGTTTCGCATCATTTACTTCAATCCAATGTCCATCGGGGTCTTGTATGTAGAGTTGGTGAGCGCCATCTGGGCGAAGGGTAACTTCACCAATTACCTTGTTAAAGTTCATGTAAGTTATCTTTTGCGCTTTCAGCTTTTTGATAAAGATCTCAATGGATGGGGTGCTAAAGCATAAATGTTCTTCAATGAAATAATTGCCCTTGGTTTTGGCTTGATTTCATACGAGGTTTTAATTGCTTTGGGAATAAATATAGTTAAATTGTTGAAGATGGATTAAGGGTTATGAGGAAAAGAAATTTTAATGTTTTACACTTCGCAGAAGTAGGAATGGCAACCTTAATTAGGGTATTTCGACCCCGCTCAGGACGACAAAACTTAGATGGAATACGAGTTAAATTATATTTCACGATTATCTGACAGGTTCTCGCTGGTTGCTTTATATGACGATTCTTGTTTCACTTAAAAAATCTTTCGACAGGGTTAGGATGAAAAAACTGTCTTCAAGGTTAATTCTAAGGTGCTCTTTGTGTTCTAAGGTGTTGGAAAAGAATATAAGATGGGAAATCTAAAGTACAGTTTTTTTAGATAAAATGGTCAAATTTAAGCTCAAAACCAAATAACCTAAGGAATACAATGATTACTTTAAAAAGGTCAATTTTCAGCGCTATAATATTCGTATCGGTAAGTTTTTTTCCTCTATTATCATCTGCACAATTAACCAAATCTATTTTATTAGAAAATGGATGGAAGTTTTCAAAAGGAGATTTTCCTAGTGCTGCTCAAATCAATTTTAATGATAAAGCTTGGCAATCTGTAACGGTACCTCACGACTGGGCAATTTATGGGCCTTTTGATGAAAATAATGACCTTCAAATCACTAAGATTACCCAAAATAATGAGACTAAAGAAACGAGAAAATCTGGTAGGACGGGTGCTTTACCTTATATGGGCATTGGTTGGTATCGTACTACGTTTACAGTTCCTGCTGTTTCTAGTAATGATGAAGTGACTTTAATGTTCGATGGGGTAATGAGCAACGCTACCATCTATGTAAATGGTAAAGAGGTTGG
>SEDG01000884.1 GCA_004295885.1 Pedobacter sp.
TAGTAATTTTCAATCTTCGTAAAGTTAAAAGAATTAAATGCTTAAAGCCGCAGATTTTGGGAGTGATTTTTTATGGGGAGTGGCTACCGCTGCCACACAAATAGAAGGAGCTTCAAATTCCTACGGCAAAGGAATGTCTATTTGGGATACTTTTTCTAAACGAACTGGTAAAATCAAAAGTGGGCATCAGTCGGTAAACGCATGCGATTTTTATCATCAGTATAAAACGGATATTGCGCTGGTAAAAACCTTAGGATTCAAAGTATTTCGCTTTTCTATTTCTTGGTCGAGGATTTTGCCACTGGGTAAAGGTTTGGTTAATGAAGAAGGCATCAGCTTTTATCACCATGTGATAGATGAGTGTTTAGCGCAAGGGATTAATCCATACGTTACCTTATATCATTGGGATTTGCCTGAAGAGCTTTCGAAAAATGGAGGTTGGACATCTTACAGCATCAATTCGGAATTTAACGAGTTCGTGATGTTATGTGCAAAAACTTATGGCGAAAAAGTTAAAAACTGGATTGTAATTAATGAACCTTTTGGTTTTACATCATTAGGATATATGTTGGGCGTACATGCGCCTGGAGAAACAGGATTAACCAATTTCTTCTCCGCAGTTAAACACACTGCAATTGCCCAAGCAGATGGCGGTAGAATTTTGCGAGCAGAAGTAAGCCAAGCAAATATTGGCACCACTTTTTCTTGTTCAGAAATTATTCCTTATACGCAGGGCGATGCTGATATTTTAGCCGCGAAAAGGGTAGATTGTCTAATGAATCGTTTATTTATCGAACCAACTTTAGGGATGGGTTTTCCCACAGCTGACTGGGATGTACTGGAGAAATTTACGGTAAGTCATTCTACTTGGCGCCATAATGAGCGAATGACATTCGATTTCGATTTTATTGGATTACAGAATTATTTCCCATTAGTAGTTAAGTTTAATGCTTTCATTCCTGTTGTACAAGCTTGGGAAATTAAGGCTAAATCCCGAAGAAAACCACATACCGCAATGGGTTGGGAAATAAATGCGGATAGCTTTTATAACATCATCAAGCAATTTGCGGCTTATCCAATTAAAAACAT
>SEDG01000885.1 GCA_004295885.1 Pedobacter sp.
AACAGGAAATAGCCTCCATATTCTAAGTTACACCTCGCGATTTCACCAATAGATGCTGCAGAAGCTACTACAACCCCACTTTGTCTTAAAAATAGGTTTTCGCAATTAGATTTACTCCATTGAATGTTGGAGCGCATGGTGCTTGCAAAAGACTTGCTAAACATTTTTTGTTCATCTAAGATGGTGTTACAGCAATCGGTTAAAATGAGTTTTAAATGTGCGCTTTGCGTTTTTAGTTTGCCGTAAACCTCGGTTACATTTACGGTATTGGCAGCTGCATCTTGCTTCGGACTTGTTCGCATATCCATTTGTGGATAAGGATTTTGCATATCGTTCTCAAAATGATAACCATGTCCCGTATAGCAAAAAACAATGATATCACTATTTTTAGAGGTAACATTGTTTACAGCGTTCAACAGATTTGTTTTGTTAAACTCTACACCCTTCACCTCTGTGTAAACAAAATTTAAATTTAAAGCCACGGCAATATCCTTAAATGTTTTTTTAACGCGGTCTATATCGAGCTGACAAGTAACTCCAATTCTTGCATCAAGTGTATTCGCAACAATAATTAACTTTAAACTAGCCCCCGTTGTGGTTTGGGTTGTACTGCTCGTGTTTGGCTTATTAAGGTTTGTATTGGGTTTAGTGGGAGTGGTATTTGGTTTATTCGAAGTTAATATTGCGGTCGGTTTTTTAAAGAGGTTAATGTAGAAAGCTTCATCAGTTCTAAAAAAAGAATGAACATAAGATTCCGTGAGTTCACTGGTGTTTAATATTTTTACGCTAATGATGGTGCCTTGGGTAACACTTCCATCGGCATCTGGTGAGGTAACTCCCCAAGGTCTATAATCTTTTTGGGAAGGTAGTTTACAAAACCAAATATAATCGGGGTTATAAGCTTCTGTTTCTTCATCACCGCCCAAAATAAACGACGGGTTTTTGCCTACAAACTTCAATGCATCATATAACACACCATTGATATCTCGTTTACTTTCCTCCTCCACGAAATCCATATTTACAACACGGTATTGCTTTTTGGTATTGTAATATTTCACCCTGATAAAACCAGTTTTATTTTCGTATCT
>SEDG01000886.1 GCA_004295885.1 Pedobacter sp.
GAAGAATGTAGGCAAATGGGTGTGACGGTTTTGGGTCCAGATGTAAACGAGTCTGACTTAAAATTCTCTGTAAATGCCAAAGGCGAAGTTCGGTTTGGTTTGTCGGCGGTAAAAGGTGTAGGAGAAAAAGCGGTAGAAAGTATCATTGAAGAGCGTTTGGAAAATGGTCCTTACACAACAGTCTTCGAATTTGCTAAACGTTCAAACACACGTATTGTTAATAAAAAAGCCTATGAGAGTTTTGTTTACAGTGGTGCTTTTGATGCATTTGGATTTCATAGGGCTCAATATTTTTACATTGGCGCTAATGATAAAATGAACGGTATCGAGAAACTGATTAAGTATGCAAATGATTTCCAAAATAACCAGAATTCATCACAATCCTCATTATTTGGTGGCTCAAAAGCAGATTTAATTCTAGAACCAACATTCCCAGTTTCGCCAGAATGGGGATTGATTGACCGTTTGAAATACGAAAAAGACGCCATTGGAATTTTCTTATCAGGACATCCATTAGATGATTATCGTTTTGAGTTGAATCATTACTGTCAACATTCGGTTAAACATTTGTCTATTGTTAACAAGATAAGAAGCGGCGATACCAACGAAGAGATTTTAGCTGAGTTCGAAGGCCTAAAAAATAGAGATTTAGTGGTAGGTGGCTTAGTAGTTTTAGCCACCCAACGAATCACAAAAACTGGTAAACCTTTCGGGATTTTCGTGTTCGAAGATTATGATGACAGTTGTGAGATTGCTTTGTTTGGAGATGATTTCTTGAAATTTAAGCAGTTTTTAACTGAGGGTTATTTCTTGCAGATTAGAGGTAGGGTTGGAGAACGTTTCAGAAAAGAGGGAGACTGGGAATTTAAGGTTACTTCGATAGACTTATTGGCAGAATTAAGAGATAAACTGACGAAATGTATTACCATTCAAGTACCAATTGATGCTATAAATGATGAGTTAATGGCGAAGATTGATGTGCTTTTACAAGAAAACAAGGAAAACAGCGAACAGCATAATTGCAAGCTTAACTTCGAAGTTTATGATAGGGAGCAGAACATTAAGATTGAGCTACCCTCTAAGTCATT